>JANWIX010000102.1 GCA_025449675.1 Nitrososphaera sp.
AGCCGGTCATAGCGGCAGGGTGCGACCCGGTCCCATTCCGAACCCGGAAGTCAAACCTGCCGTCGCTGCTGTGTTACTGACCTGCGTGAGCGGTCGGGAAGCAGCAGTGCTGGCATCTTTTATCCGCCGATGTTTTCTCCAAGGTGAATCGACTTTATGAGCCGCCTGACATCAAGCGCAATGCGGTCCAGCACTTTGAACGAGCGGGCCAGCCCGGCAGCGTCCCATGTCCTAGTCTCTATGACGCAGCAATAGTTCGAGGCTGTGACTGTTACCTTTTTCACTTCTTCTTTCATTCTGCTTTTTGAAAATTCTTCCGATAACACGGTATCCTTTGCCAGTATGTCTGCGAGGATTCCTCCGCTCCAGCCCATGCTAGCCACCCTGCCTTCAAACAGTTCATAGTACGGCCCGGCGTCCAGGAGTTTGTGTGAATTGTCGTCTGCGTCAATGACAGAGTCGTTCTCTACCAGGCAGTAGACGTTGTAAAAGGGCCCCATCCGCACGACATCTTCAATTCCGACATGGTCCAAGTTGCCGCTGAGCATCCTTACAAAACCTTCCCTGTTTGAAAGCCAGCGCTCAAAGTACGGCCTCTTTACCGGATGGATGTCAAGCTCCATGCTCCCTATCCGGCAGCTAAAGCCCTGTTCCTCAAGGGCATCAACGAGCGCGCTCAGCTGAAAGCCAGACAATGTTCCATCACGGCTGCGGCGGCTTTTCGTCCTCCATTAGCAGCTTGACAAGAGTGCGGATGCCAAAGCCGGTAGCGCCTTTTGGGTTGTAGCTTCGCTCAAAAGTCCCTTCCTGCGTCCATGCGGTGCCGGCAATGTCCATGTGCACCCAGGGCACCCCATCGACAAAATTGGAAAGAAATGCCGCTGCCGTAATCGCGCCGCCCGGCCGGCCTCCGATGTTGCGTATGTCTGCAAAAGTGCTCTTGATCTGCTCGTGAAATTCCTCATACAGTGGGAGCTCCCACATTTTTTCGCCCGTCTTGTCTGCAAGCTTGCGCAGCCTGTCAGTCAGCTGCTTGTTGCTTCCTACTATTGCAGCAACATTAGAGCCAAGGGCGATTATTGCTGCTCCTGTTAGCGTGGCAAGGTCGAGTACGGCCCTGGGAGAGTAGGTGGCGATCCCGTACGCAAGCGCATCGGCCAGTATCATGCGCCCTTCTGCGTCTGTGTTGAGGATCTCGACGGTCTTGCCGTTGTACATCTTTATGATGTCTCCGGGGCGGTACGAAGTGGCCGAAGGCATGTTCTCGACCGACGGAACGATAGCGACAATGTTTACGGCAAGCTTCATCGAAGCGGCAGCTCGCATGACTGCAAGGACCGTGCATCCTCCGCACTTGTCAAACTTCATTTCATCCATCTTTTCACCAGGCTTTATTGAAATCCCGCCAGTGTCAAAGGTCACCGCCTTGCCCACTAGCAGGTACGGCTTTTGTTGCTGATCGCCGGCAGAGGCGCCGGTGTATTCAAGGGTTATCAGCTTGGGCGGGTTGTTGCTGCCCTTGCCCACTGCAACGATCCCGGCCATGCCCATGTTCTCGAGCTCGTATCGATCTATCACCCTGGACTTCATTCCGTATTCCTGTGCTAGCGATGTTGCAATGCTCGCCAGCTGAGCCGGTGCGCAGTCGTTTGGAGGGAGGTTGCCGATGTCTCGCGCAAAGTTAACAGCGTCAACTATCAGCCCCGCCCTCTCGGCGACCGTCTGGAATTTCGGGGAATCGGAATTTACCAGGATAGAGACTTCGTCCACCTTTGCCGGGGGATCCTTGGCGGCGTCCTTGGCTTTGTACTTGTCAAAGGAATAGAGTGCAAGAGAAACCCCTTCCGTCATTGCTTCGATGAGTCCTTCGTCAAGGTTGGAGAATTGGAGAATAGAGAATTCCTTTACTCCGAGCTCCTTGGCCTTTTGCGCCGCCTTGCCTGCGGAAATTCTCGCGCCCTCGTCTGAGAATTTTTCGCGCTTGCCCAGCCCCAGCAGAATGACCTTTTTCATGGGGCCCTTGCCCAGCGTGTAGACCATCATGCTCGACCCAAAATTCCCTCGGAACTCTTTGTTATCCAGGGATTCTTTGATGGATGCAAAGACAACAGGGTCGAGTTCCTTTGATTGTGAGAAATCCTGCTCGCCTTCAAAGACTCCGATGACCAGAAGCGACGTTTGCTTTTGGTCGATTCTGGCCTTTTCAACCTTTACCTGCACCATGACGTAGAGGGAAGGCAGGCAACTTTATTTTAACTTTCGAATGCTAGAGTTTGCTAGGCTGGTCGCGGTGTTGTGCCGGGCCCGTCGGGATTGCACCTTTCAATTTCGGGGTTCTAATACGTGATAGCCAACTCCTTGTATGGATAAGAGGCATTTTGTATAGAAATAATTCATTTGCGATCCTTTCAGTTACTACTTTATTAAATAGTGCTCCCCGAAATGTCTCGTTGAGGATACTAGTTCATCCCAAGGACTTTTTGCCTCGACATAATTTATACTGCTGAGTATAATGGTAAAATATGTTGACCAAGGCTGTTGGCACTAAAGGAACATCAAGCCATTATGACCCCTCATTCAGAAGCTATGATGTTGATCGCAATAAATTTCTAAGCATCTTGATTAGAAGGCAGAAGAAGGAGCTTGACAAGATTGTGGCAGAACTTGCGGAAAAGAATAATCCAACACTGCTTAGCATAAAGAAGGTTGAAAATCTGTTCATAGAGCACACCGAATTCGATTCCAGGACTCACCTATTGCGTCAATTGAACGGAAGCATGAAAGCAACAGTACTCAATACCATAATTGCTCATTTAGTGTCTGAAAACAAGATTGTAGTTAATGACGATCACTCTTTAACTTGGGTGGACTCGCAAGGAAATATTAGACTAAACGAGGAATTTGGGAAGGCTGTATCTCTGTAAACGGACACGGGGATACGGTATATCAATCTCTCTAAAGAACAACAAAGTGAGCTTACGAAACGATACCGATATTTTCACTGGCGAAGCTGAGAAGGAAGAATGGTTCGTCACTATCGCCGCAGATGATTTCTCGGTGTCCTTAACCTGCGCATCTTTTCCAATGTTGCTAGCTTTCTACTGTCTTAGTGAAATCCCATGCGGAGTAATAGAGAGGCGTTAATTCTATCAGCGCCGAGTCGCTACTCCCTGCAGCATCTAGCATCTGTTTTGCAGTTGGGTTCTCGGTGTTCCCGAGATACTTCAGAACCATTTTTCGTACTACCGAAACATTGAATTTCGGATCTTCAGAAACGTTGGCTTTAGCCTTGCCCTTCACACATCGCATAGGAAAAGCGTCTTCATCAAGGTTGAAATAGACTAGATTCTTTCGTCTAATGTTTGCAGCCTTTTGGGAGGTCTTGCTTGTAATAACATAGATTCTCTCATTATCGGGATCATAGTAATACCATACCGGTTGAACTATCGGATCTCCATTTTTGTCGATGGTTGCAATCTGAAGGTTGATTTTACTGCCCAGAAATTCCCTAACTTTTTGCTCGCTCATCGGGGAACCAGCAGCAGAAGTTTGGACAATCTTCATCATGTATCAGAACGAATAGCGATAATTAAGTATTGTTCTAAAATCAATAGTTTATCATCATTGCTGGGGTCATGGTTGTAGTGGCTAGGTTTGATACTCGGTATCAATAAAAATAGAATGCCCCCTTTTGAGCACAAAAATTTGACGCATCTACGTCAGTTCGTACGTTATGATTGGTTGGATAATGGGACTTTAGCACCATGGAAATGGAGTGTTGTTTTCATTTCGCTTTGATGGTGGAACGATGCAAGGAGACGCAAACTCTGCACCTTTGTCTGTGTCCTCATTGTATTCTCGGCTTTCAATGCTTGCTCCGGATGCAATTGCTGTCTGACCAACATTTGTTACAATAATTGCATGCCAGCCCGGGTGCGCAGGTCTGAGCATGACATAGAGCGGTTCAATGAATTTATTGATGATTGTCTCGCCAGATGGGTCAACCATAGTAACAAGCAATTCATAATCTGGCGTATTCACCTCGTCTGAGTAGGGCTCAATTCTTATCTCTGCTACCTGACCTTGCATTATTGGATGATTCATCGCCTGAGTCTGTTTAGGCTCTAGATAGAGGCTACCCGCCGTTCTGAATGTTTCAGCAGGATTTTGGACTGCAAAATAACCTGTCTGATAAAGCAGTCCGACAATAATCAAAGCTGCAGCTGCACCTACAATTATGGCCAGCAGCTTGGGATTCATTTAGGATTTTTCTGACATTATGACATTATTATTTTATGGAGCTTACTATACCAAACTGAATTTGAGCAGAAATGGCTTTCTATGACCTAGATCGCTATCATACGTCCCTTGGACTAAAATGCGTTATGTTTTTGCGCTCAAATGGGGGGCGTGGACGCTACCGAAGAAGGTCTGCTTAGTAACGAAGAATTGTCAGGAATCTGCCGTGGAAAAAAGTTGCAACAAGAGTTTCCCTCTTTCCATGATTCTAAATCCTTCAAATGGTTCTGATACCTCTTCAATCATCCTGAGTTTTAGAAGCAATCCTAAGTATTTAGTCAGCTGATAATAATTGATTCTTACCCGGAACAGAATATGTGTCTTTTTTATCGGTTCGATAGTTTCATTCAATATTTCGATCAATAGTTCCAGCTGGTCTCTCTTGGCAAATTCTTGGCCTACTGCCATCTTTTTGTTTGGTGGCGGGGTCATGAGAGCGCCTGTAACGGGAACATCGTATTTTGTAGTTTGCAACATTACACCTCATCATTTTCCTCATACAAGAACATGTGCACCAATTGCTGACTGAAAATGAATTGAAAGCTCGCGTTTTTTACCTCCGGCGAGCATTGTGCTCTTTTCCCTATCTGATTCTTTGATAAGTGTGAGCCAATTCAGCTAGCGATTTTTCAGGTCACTTTGATAACATGAGCTATCGAACCATTTCTTACGGTACAATCGAGCTTTATGGCTTGCTAGCGATTCCTTTTGGATCGCACGAGATTTGTAGTAGGGCCTCGATAATAGGACTGACCAACAGGTTGCGACTGGCAATTATTCCCCTTCTCCCCAGACGAGGCAGTGCCAGCCTGCAATCTCGTGAAACATATGCTTTCTTTAACTTACTTCATCTTCTATCGACTTTGAACATGAGGTCCGCATCTAGCGCTTACGACTTGCGTCCGGTGAATCACCTTGGGCTCAGTCATCAGATCGCGTATCTCTTTGGTTCCGCCGTGGCGGCACAGCCAACCGAAGAGCAGCTATAAATAGTCTGGAAATAAAGTGATTATTCGGAATGGCATCTGGCAAATACTTTAACAAAGGCGTAAAGGCTCTGGACGCTCCCCATGTAGGTCATGTGGTCAGAGAAACTAACGACACCATAGTCGTGTTCGGTCACGGCGACGACAGGTACGATGTACCTAGATCAAAGATCAGGTTTGCAGCTGCCAACGTACTGATTGATCTTCCGTTCCACGAGATCGTAAAAAAATACAAAGTCAGCAGGGACGAGCCGCTTCCTACCGACACAAAGCCCAAGAGATCCGAGACGCCGGAAACAGTAGACCTTGCAACATACGAGGGCAAGTATCCTAATTCGCTTTTCAACAAGGGAGTCAGGACCCAGGACGAAGA
This sequence comes from Nitrososphaera sp., assembly GCA_025449675.1. GTDB lineage: Archaea > Thermoproteota > Nitrososphaeria > Nitrososphaerales > Nitrososphaeraceae > Nitrososphaera. The sequence goes on from JANWIX010000102.1 coordinate 5,659, forward strand.
ACACGTGGGCCACGTGATGAAGGAGGTAAAGAACAAGATCGTAATTTATGGGCACTATGACTGGAGGTTCGACGTTCCGAAATCAAAGATAATAGCTGTGGGCAGAAATGTCATCCTGGGAATGGACTATCAGGATATTTTCAAGTACAAGGTTGACAGAGACGCAAAGCTGCCTTCCGGAGAGCCGGTGAAAAAGCTGGCTGAGGAAGGCTAAGTCCCTCCTTTATTTCGTGTCTGCTAGCCGTGAAAGCGAAACGTTGCGCCGTGGCTGAGCAGCCCTACTAATCGTTTCATTGTATTTGTTAACACAAAGCATGACATGCCGTCAGCCGAATATTCGCACGCAGACGGATATTGTTGGGATTCTTGCGCACCTTTGAACCAGCCCCTGACGATCTCTTTTAGAGCCTGCGGCAAGCCGGATCGCGCGCCAAAGGCGCCTGAACTGTTTACCAGCCAGAACATCTTTGTCGGGTCATAGCCGGCTGGGAATATCATTTTCTTGGCATCCTTTGCTTCCTGCGAATAGTAGTGGCCGGCTGTCTTTATCCAACCCCGCGAAAGCCAGCTTGCAGCGTGGGCAAACTTCGCGCACGAATAGCACTTGTCGTCGTATATCATGAGCGGCCTCTTGAAGAGGGAGGACACGGACGACACATGTACAATTCCACTGCCGATCTATTAAGTCTTGATTCAGCCGCATTGATACCGTGGCTGACGCAGTTCGGGTACCTCACAGGAAATAGTGGCTAGCGATCTCCGCTGAGATGTATTAGTAACTAAGGCTCTTTGCGTGGCATTACATAGCTATCTTTTTATTTTGCTGAAAGGAGCTTTTTCATATCCTGCTATTCAGTCGGAGCAAATGAGATAATGGGCTTTAACATGCGGTACCTTGACCTCAAGAGAAAGATTCGCGATGTCCGAATGTGGGCGATCCAGGGCATTGCCGAAGCCGGATCGGGCCACCCCGGAGCTTCCTTCTCTGCAGCCGAGATCATGGGAACCCTGTATTTCAGAAAAATGAGGCATGACCCGTCAAGGCCATCGTGGGACGACAGGGACTATTTCATCAATTCAAAGGCCCACTCTGCGCCCGGTTTTTACTCAACTCTTGCCATGGCAGGATATTTTCCGCCCGAAGAGCTCAGGACCCTGCGAAAGCTTGGCTCCAGGCTGCAAGGACATCCGGTGCGGCATTCTGAACGCCAGAAGGAACACAGCGTCCCCGGCGTTGAATATTCTGGCGGCTCCGAGGGAATCGGGCTTTCCGTGGGAATTGGGATCGCGCTGGCGCGCAAGCTGGACGACAAGGAAAGCCGCGTATTCGTCTTGATAGGCGATGGCGAATCAAACGAAGGCCAGATCTGGGAGGCGTCTATGGCAGCGGGCAAGTTCAAGCTCGACAACCTGGTTGCAGTGCTTGATCGCAACAGGATCCAGCAGGATGGCTTTACCGAAGACATCATGCCAATCGATCCTACCAAGGACAAGTGGGCTGCCTTTAACTGGCAGGTGTTTGAAGTGGATGGCCATCGAGTAGAGCAGCTCGTCGATGCGCTCAACAGGGCAGAGCAGATCCATGACAAGCCCGTCATGATAGTGGCAAACACGGTGAAGGGCAACGGCATACGCCACATGGCAAACAACCCCCAGTGGCACGGCAAGGCTCCCCCTCGCAAGCATACTCCTGTCCTTCTCGAAGAGCTTGAAAGCGAGATCCTCATCGCGCCGTCCATTATCGCCGGCGAACGCGAGAACTATGAAGACAAGATAAGGAAGGTCGAGCGCGAAGGCGTGGACATGATCCACCTGGATGTCATGGACGGCCGGTTCGTTCCAAACACCACGTTCTTTTCCGACACGATAAAAAAGCTCAGGAGGCAGACCAGCCTGCCCTTTGACGCCCACCTGATGATCGAGCGGCCCCTTGAGCAGATCCAAGATTACATCGACGCAAGGTGCGACATCATTACCGTCCACGCAGAAGCCTGCACGGGTGAAGAGTTTCGGGAGATACAGGGCAGGCTTATTTCTAACGGCATCAGCCCGGGAATTGCAGTCAACCCAGCCACTGATGTCCCTGAGTGGCTGTACCCTTGCCTTCATGACCTCGACGTCATAATAGTAATGTCCGTCAACCCCGGCTCTGCCGGCCAAAAGTTCATGCCGGAGGTGCTGCCCAAGATGGTCTCGCTGAACAAGAAATTGCGAGAGCACGGCTTCAAGGGCTACGTCGAGGCGGACGGCGGGATAGACGCCACAACACTCCAGCAGGTATACGACGCTGGCGCCAGGATTTTTGTCGCAGGCAACGCAGTCTACGGCGGAGGCGACATACACGGCGCGATTATCCAGCTCAGGCACAAGGCGGGAGTCGCGCTCGAGCGCCGGCTACTGGAACATTCCACCCAGATCGGCATCAGGCCGGACTGGATAAAAGCCCGTAAACATATATTGATTCCATACGCAAGTGAGCTTGGAATAGAGGAGGAGCTCCATGCTGTTAAGTAGCGAAAAAAAGACCGCAGACATGAGGGGAGCCTACGGCGACACCCTTGTGGAGCTCGGCAAGGACGACATGCGTATAGTCTGCGTTGGCGGCGACACTACTGATTCTCTAAAGACCAAGAAATTCGGCGACAAGTATCCTGATCGCATGTTCAATGTAGGAATCGCAGAGGCCAACCTGGTCTCTGTCGCGGCGGGCCTTGCAATAGCCGGCAAGATAGCATTTGCCAGCACATACGCCGCTTTTATTCCGGGCAGGTGCGTCGACCAGATAAGAAATGCGATCTGCTATCCCTACCTTGATGTCAAGCTTGTCGTTTCCCATGGTGGACTCACTGTTGGGCCTGACGGGGCGTCCCA
>JANWIX010000103.1 GCA_025449675.1 Nitrososphaera sp.
CCCCATGGGTCTGCGTCGGCAAACACAACCACGGGCTTTTTCCATTCCTCATTAAGTTTCTTGACCATCATTCTTGTCGCCCTGTCAGGCTCGCCCGAACCGGTGAGGAGGATCGCGTTGTATTTCTTTATGAACCCGGACTTGCGTATGTTGTTGAGCACGGTATCTTTCTCGACGACCATGACAAAGTCTGCCTTGACCTTTACAATTTCCACGTCCCGGATGTTAGTCGGGATCAGCTGCGAAGTGGCCCTGCTGCCAAGGTTGCAATCGATAATGTCGCCTCCCACCCGCAGGGTGATGGGGCCAGAGATCATGCCTTTTGGCTTTGAAGTAACTGAAAATTCCTCACGCGGAACTTCTGTCAGCAGTTCAATGGCCTTGATTGCGTCGTCAGAGTCTTCTTGGCCACTCCAGAATTTCTGTTTGTTCTTGTCATCCCCAACGGTGCTCAGAGTGGCGTAATACATGCCCCTAATGGTGCTTTCCATCTCTTCGTCCAAGAGCTTGCGTATGGCATTGGCCATAACGAGATACTGGGCAAAGGTCGGGATCTTTTTCGTGCTATCCGGACTTATGCCGACTTTCTTCTCCCCTATCGTGAGCATCCTCTTTTCGTCAGACCAGACGGTGTTGTCATAGCCTACCTTTGGCACATTCAGGACTGGCATTATTTTTTTCTCCATCAAGTCGTCGCTGACGTCTTTCATTATCAGACTGATCTTTTTCATGACTTGCTGGTGTCGCTTGTCTTTAGTTGGCACCTACTTTTTCCTCCCTTTGGCCGGCTTTATCACTTCGTCAAGAGTGCTCTGTTTCTTTGGCCGTTCAGCTGACATTCCTTTTGCTCTGGCAGAGTCAATTACATCCTGTTCTTTTGCTTCCTTCACACTTCCAGAGTCCTTCGCCTCTTTCTCGAGTCGCTCACCAGTTATCTCATCCTTTTTTTCAGGGACGGCAGAGCCTATAATCTCGCCCTTCACGTGTTTTTCAGCCAGCTCGGCAAACGCGGTGGCGAGCTTGTCAGAATCAACCTTGATTGATTCGGATATAGCAGATACGATCAGTGGTATGTAGTGCTTGTAAAGGTTGAGCCTGCTCTGGGCATCTTTCATGCGAAGCTCCTTTCTGATCTGGGCGCTCACCTTCCTGTACAGGTCTGAAAGGCAGAACTTCATGTACTTTTTCAAGTCGCCTTCCGAAGCAATGCTCTCCTTGCCGGCGGTCTTGTAGGGGATCTTTGTCGAGCAAAGGTGGAAGAATATGTGGAGCGGCAAGAGTTCGACTGCCCTGTCGGACCGGGCTTCAGGATTCGCGAACTGTTCCTTCGCCTCCTTTTTTGTGATTCCCATCTTGTTTATCTCTACTTCGGAGACTACCTCCTTTGCGACGTCGGAACCTTCATCGTAGAGAAGTGGGATCTTGTTTGCGTACCTGTACAGTTTGAACGATGGGATGTCTCCGCCATATGCGATGCCGCACTCTACAATGGTCGGCCTGTTGTTGATGACACAGGTTCTGGAAGAGTATGCCGTTAGCGCGGGCTTTAGGACCTTGACGGATATCTGCGGCCGCTGTGGCTGATCTGGGGAAGCGCCTTCGCCGTTGCTCGGCGCCTCTGCTTTTGAAGTGATTATCATGTACTCAGAGGTCATTCCTGCGGTCAGGATCTCTTCGCCTATGGGACTCAGATGGTCGGTGTTTGCCTGCTGAAAGTTGGTCTGCTTGCAGACGTTTACCACTTTGAAGAGCTCGCTCTCGTCGTACTTGTCGGCGAGCTTGTTTTCGAGGCCCGCCGCCGCGATAATCGACTTGGCTTTTTCGCTAGACATCTTTTGGAAAGAGCTGGAAAGCATGCCCTGCAGCGTGGTCTTTTGGTTCATGAAATTCATGATTGCCTTTCTTAGCGTCTGTAGATCCATGTCTGCCGGGTGTGGCAACACCTCCTTGGCAGGTTGGGGCATTGCCTTGGTCCTGCGATCAAATCTTACCTTACCTTCGTCCGTTTCGTATTCGATCACCGCATAAGGGTTGACAACACTCGTCTGGCTGATGTAGTCGTTTATCTTACTCTTGGCGTTGATCCTCGTGATTTGTGAAAGCTTTGAACGGAGCACGGCCTCTACCCTGAAACCTGACGCTCCTGCGATCCTGCATTCCTCCCCCTTGACAATCCTCTCCGCTAGCACGATAGGCTTGTTCGTGTTGATGTCCGTCCGCAACTCGAAATAGTGCTCGGAATTTTCCTCCACCGATTTTGACCAGACTCTCAGCGGATGAACCGTGTCCTTTGTGGAAAAGGCAGCAATCATCTTTAGCCCCACGCCAAAGAGGCCCCGCTGCTGCTTTTCGACGTACTTGCCGGACATCAGGAAGGCGCAGACCGCAAGTGGCACCTTGTCTGAAGGTACGCCAATTCCGTTGTCCTCGCAGGTAATCATCCAGAGATCGTTCGCAGGATCAATGGTCTTTAGCGAAAGTGATATCGTGGGGAGAATGTGGCCGGTCTCACAGGAATCCAGCGCGTTTTCGATAAGCTCCCTTACTGCCATGTAAAGAATACGTTCTGTGGTAAAGCCCGCGAGCGCCGAGTTGTCGACAAAGAACTCGGATTCTGCCTTCCTGTCATATCTGACTTTTCCTTTCGGAGTGGCAGGAGGAGGCTTTGGCTGGGCGGCAGCAACCTCGACAGTAGCCTTTTGCTTCAAACGTTGAGAATATTCCGTTATCTCAATTTAAGTGATTGCTCAAACTTTAGAATCCGCAAAGTGAAGAAAAGTTGTTGTCATGGGATATTACTGGCTAATCTATTTGAGAGCCATACGGAGTCGTCGCATTTTTCAGCTCCTTTATCTGAAAGCTAGTAAATTCCAGCAACAAACGTTTCTTGCCCTTCTGCACAACGACATAATCAGAGCCCGAACCAACGACGGTGCCATCGACCAGATCTTTCAATTGCGTCATCACAATCCGGATGCGCGGTTGTAATATAATTTGTTGCACATGCCTTAATACGACCATGGCAGATCGTTGTGCGTGATGCTCATCCTGCTTCTAAGGCAGATCTTGAATCCTGACACGCTCGTTTCAATAGTGGGAGTGTTAGCAGCAATCCTTACGACTTCGAGCTTTTTGCCTCAGATGATAAAGGCGTACAGAACAAAGAGCATGCACGATGTATCGCGATACCTCATGAGCATGTTTGCGACAGGCACCGTGCTCTGGATGGTGTATGGAATCTACAAGTCCGACCTTGTGATAGTGGGAGCAAACGCAATTGCGACGGTTTTCAACGTCGTCCTGCTTTTTATGAAATTCTCGTACGGCAAGCCCACAAAGGTGGCCTAGGCATCATCGCCCGCGGAAAACTGGAACGGGTTACTTCGCGCGCTTTGGTTCACCAGGGCGACCGTATTTCTTACCAGCTGGTACATCCCCTCATGACAGGGGCAGGTGCACATCTTCGTGCTGGTGGAAAAATCATCGATATTTTCCTTGGTGAACCCCTTGCACAGTCCGTGGGCGTTATTCACACAGTCATCAGATTTCCACACGAGATCATTTCTGGATAGAACATTATTTATCTTGATTGAAACGGCAGCATCTTTTTGCAGGTAAATATACAACCGGATTGGAGTACAAGGTTAGTTTGGCAGAACCAGAACTCCACGCAAGTAAAACTGGTGTGTCAGTTCAGCTTGCAAAAAAGATCATGGCGCTAGAATCAGAAGGTGGGATAATCAATCTCCAACTTACAAATGAGTACGGCAATTCGGTCAGATATGAAATCTCGAAATCACACAAGTTTGAAAGCCTCTTTGCGAACCTCTGGCAGTTCGTAAAAGATAGCCAGCATTAATGATATATAGGAAGGTTCACGAATAGCGGCGGTTGAGACGAAGGTTGAAGGAGTCATCCGAGATTGCAGCTCGTAGACACTTTTAAGGCAAGCCTGGATCCTTCGGTCTTCAAGCTTTACAGAAGGTACCTGTACTCAAGATACAAGGCGACCGACGAGCTTGCTCAGCCGGAAGTAGTGCACGAAAAAGCCAAGGAAAGGTTGCTAAAGATGGCCGAAAAGTTCCGGCAGAACGCACATTACTTTGAGCCAGGCGAGCAACTGACCGTCCAAATCAAAGCACATGAACTATCCGGGCCTGTGGGAGTGGCCGCCGGATTTGACAAGAACTGCGATGCCCTGGAGCCGATGTCGTACGTATTCGGATTCCTGAATCCAGGCAGCGTCTTGAAGGACCCCCGGGCAGGCAACCCCCAGCGGCCAAAGAGCCAGGGCACAGTCCGCATTGCAGTGGACGATGAACGAGAAGCGATAGTTAATGCACAAGGATATCCACACAAGGGTCTCGACTATGCCGTGCGGAAGCTTGAAAAGTTCCGGGAAGGTCCAAAAGGAAACGCCAAGATCCTGTTGAACTTTTCGGGGATTACTGAAGACTACACAGAGGACGCAGTGCTCGATTCGTGCAGCGAGATAATCAGGAAGACTTTGCCATACGTTGACTTTGGTTTTGAAGAGAACAGGACTTCGCCCAACACTGATTTCAACAAGGTGCTTGAAACTCCCGAGTTCACAAAAAAGATGATCGATCTCATGAATTCGCGCGTGCCAAGTAACATGATCAAGGCTTCAAAAATATCTCCCTATAATGCCCTGGTGCCTTTGGACGAAGAAAGGCGAAGCAAGCTGGAGTCGATACGGGCCTTTTACGAGAACGGTGGCGACGCCATTGTCATCGGCAATACAAGGCCTGTAGGCACGAGTTCGGTTGTCGGCGTAAAAAAATTCTCGAGAGGAATTGCTGGTGAAAGCGGCCGTCCCCTGTTCCCGTACATGCTAAAGTTGGTCGAGGACGCCCACAAGGCCTTCCCCGACCTCCCCATAATCGCTTGCGGCGGTATTTTCAGCGGAGAGGATGCCTGGAAGGCATACGAGAAAGGTGCGACCCTTGTTTCGCTCTATACCGCGCTTACCTTCTATGGATTCGGAGTTGTCAGAGAAATCCATCAAGTATTGAAGAAGAAACTGGGCGACCAGACGCTGCAAGATTTTCTTGACAAACGAGACGGCCATCACTGAAAAAGTCGTACTTACTATTTGATAGAGTACAACAGGGCGTTTTTCCCCTTTGTTCTTAAATACATCATTAGTGGCACTACGGGCAATGTCACTGAAGAAAATGTCATCGGTCGTTTCTCTTTCTCTCTTGCTCGCCTTTCCTGTCCTGCAGACCGGCATTTCTGCAGCAGACGCGCAAACTTGGGCAAGGAGCTATGGAGGATCGGGTGATGAGTTTGTCTTTCGTGGCGTCGTGCCAGGATCAGATGGTGGATACTTGATCGCAGGCCTGACAAATTCTTCAGGCGCCGGCAAGAATGACGTCTGGATCATCAAGCTTGACGATGACGGCAGTATCTCCTGGCAAAAGACCTTTGGCGGCATCCGCAATGAAGAACCGCGGTCGCTTCAGCCAACATCCGATGGCGGGTATGTAGTCGCCGGGCCCACGAACTCTTTTGGAGCTGGGGGAAATGACATGTGGGTGCTAAAACTCGATGCTGGCGGTAATATCCAGTGGGAAAGGACGTACGGCGGACCCAAGGCCGACGTTGCCCATGCAATTCAGCAGACCTCTGATGGGGGCTATGTTGTGGCTGGATTTACAATGTCGTTTGGTGCCGGTTCCAGGGACTATTTTGTGGTAAAGCTGGATTCAGGCGGCGGCATAGAATGGCAGAGAAGCTACGGTGGCGCCAAAGACGACGTGATTCGCTTCGTCAAACAGGTGTCTGATGGAGGATACCTTGTTGCTGGATTTACCCACTCTTTTGGCACAAGCGGCGATATAATGCTGATAAAACTTGATTCGCTGGGCGATGTGGAGTGGGAAAAGCGTTACGGGGGCGCAACATTTGAAGAGCCCTCGACAATTCTGGAAGTGCTAGGGGGCTATGTCATCATGGAGCAGTCAGGTTCTTTCTCAAAGTCAACCAATGGCTGGGTCTTTAAGATCGATACGGGCGGCAATATTGTGTGGCAAAAGACCGTTGGAGGAGGGAATTTTGACGAGCTGTCAGCCGCTCAACTTACAGCAGACGGCGGGTTTATCGCCGCCGGGGAGACCAGATCCTTTGGGATAAGAAATGAAGACTTTTGGGTTGTCAAGTTCAACTCGACGGGAGGCGTGGAGTGGCAGATGCGGTACGGAGGTGCGCTGGTCGACGAAGCAGAGTCGATTGCGCTAACAGAAGATGGAGGTTCAATAGTGGTGGGTCACACGAGATCTTTTGGCGCCGGCATACGCGACATCTGGTCGATAAGGCTCGATTCAACCGGAGGTCTTGCCGGCTGCATGCCAGATGTCAGCGTTCAGCCTACCACCGCGCCGGTAAAGGACAGTAACGCAGTCCCCGTGAACGTACAAGTGGTAGAAAGTGATACAGGCGCCACAACTCGCAACAGCGCCGCGACTGTTCTCAATGCTTTTGCCACAGTAGAGACACAGTGTCCTTCTTCATGAGACAACTATTGTAATACTAATACAAACCACACCGATTTATTGGAAACCTTTTAATGCACCTGTTATCATTTCCCTTTGAATAAGGGATTCAAGACATTGGGTAGGTATCCTAAAGTCGTTCTTACGGCAGATCGAACATTAATGTCCCCCTACAGGGGTATTTCGCTTGCTTCATTTTTTGGCTGCGCGCCGGCCCTTGATTTCAACAGGGACCACGGCTCGTTCTGGTACCAGATCTTGCGAAACCAGGTAACACCAAAAGTTCTCTTTGACTTTATTTGCAATCCGATAGATCACACCAATGGATACGCGAACTTTGCACCATATGGTATTAGAAAGGTGGAATCCGCGCTCTTGCGCGACGGCTATAGCCGGGAGGATGTGGTAGTTGCGCACCCTGATCACATCGAAAAATTCATCGGGCCGGGGACAGAGGTTGTAGGCACTTACGAAATGGACCCGCTGGGAATGGGGCCAGTCACCATGACGTTTACTTACGGCCGCAAGCACATGTCATACGACGAATTCTACAACCGTGACCTTCACCAGAGGATAAACGCCGCCAAGCAAAGGACTGGTAGCAAAGCCAAGGTCGTCGCCGGGGCTTCGGGCACATGGCAGTACAATTACGATCCTGCAAAGATTGAAGAATACGGGCTTTATGGCATCGTAGAGGGCGAGCTGGGTGGGATCGGTCCAGAGATAGATGGCGCTGCCGGCGCTTTCTTTGATTCGCTTATTTCAGGCGAGTTCGATACAGCAAACCCCTTCAAGAAGAGCCAGTTCAAAGTAGAGATCAAAGAATTTGTACGAAACGAAAAGACCCTCCACGGCAGGTTCATCCACTACTGGAACGAGCCTTCAATAGACGAGATACCAAACATTGTCAACCCGAGCATGCACGGCATGATTGAAGTCATGCGAGGCTGCGGACGGGGTTGCAAGTTCTGCGACGTAACGCTTCGGCCATTAAGGTATTACCCTGTAGAAAAAGTGCAGAAGGAAATAGAGGTCAACATGAAGTACGGCGGCCTAAAGAATGCCTGGGTCCACAGCGACGACATTTTCGTCTATGGGCTGAACCCAAGGACGACGAAGAACATGCAGCCAAACAGAGAGGCTATAGAAGAGCTCTTTACGGGGATTATGGCGACAGGCATAGAGCACGCCAACCCAACGCATGGAACGCTTGCCGGGGCAATAGCCGACGAGCGGCTCATTCCCAATATTTCCAAGATAATAAAATCGGGGCCGGACAACCACATCGGCATCCAGTGCGGTTTCGAAACCGGCAGCATAAGGCTCATTGGCAAGTACGCTGACCGCAAGCTCGCTCCCTACAAGCCTGACGAATGGCACTGGGTGGTAAAGAATGGCATCAAGGTTCTCAACCAGAACTACTGGGTGCCCGCGTTTACTCTAATCATGGGCCTTGATAACGACGAGACGCCAGAAGACAGCTGGGAGACGATAAGGCTGATTCACGAAATAGAGACGGAGCAGCCTGATTCGAAATTCACGGCGACTCCGCTTACTTTTGTTCCGATCGGCCTTCTTGAAAAATCAGACTTTTACGACATTGGAAACACCATGGACCCGGCAAAACTGGGAGTGATGTACAAGACCTGGCAGCACAACTTCAAGTACGGAATCCAGAAATTCATGGGCAAGGTAGGCAGGGACAACCCAGTCAAGAATTGGTTCTTTACAACGCTGGCATCTACCCTAGGAGGCGTGCCGCTTTCGGCGATGGAAGGCTACGCTAGAAGGAAGGGCCCAGACCACGAGCGCGTCATTGAGAAGATAAAATCAAACTACTGGTAGCTTTATTACGTCTCTGGATATTTCAGTAATTGATGCAGGTCGGCATTCTTGGCTCTGGAGACGTTGGGCTAAAGCTCGGGGACGGCTTTGTCGAAACCGGGAACATCGTTAGAATAGGGACAAGGAGCCCGCTAAAAGTTCAGTCGTGGATATCAAAATACGGCAACAGCAAGGCCTCATCAGGAAATTTTGCCGAAGCCGCAGCGTTTGGTGAACTGCTGGTTATCGCGACCCTCTGGGAGGGGACTGCCGCTGCTATCAGGTCCGCAGATCCAAAGAATTTCGAAGGCAAGGTCGTAATAGACGTCACTAACCCGCTTGATTTCTCAAAGGGAGTGCCGCCAAAGCTGGCTCTTGGCCTCACCGATTCTGCAGGCGAGACTCTCCAGCGACTCTTGCCACGCGCAAAGGTTGTCAAAGCATTCAACACCGTTGGCAACACTCACATGTTCAGGCCCGAGTTTCCCGGTGGCCCGCCAACGATGTTCATTTGCGGAAATGACGACGACGCCAAAGAGACGGTCAGCAAGATACTCACGGCATTTGGTTGGGAGGCTGTTGACATTGGCGGCATAGAAGGCTCTCGGCTTCTCGAGCCACTGGCGATGCTCTGGATCATGCATTATTTCAGGACAAACAATGGCCAGCACGCGTTCAAGCTTTTGAGAAAATAGTGAAATCCTATTGCGTTCATGCACGTCGGTAAATGAGAACAGGCCGGCAACATCGGCGGTCAAGTTATCCGCCTGACTTTGAGAGCGGGCGATCGCTGCAACTATTTATGCATTTTGTATTAGGCGGAGGCTACTCCCTATTGTTTATACTTTCACCAGCTTGTATTCCCCTCTATGAGTCATTCAAGTCCAAACAACGTAACACCAGAGTCGGTAATGGAGCAAGAGACTATTCGTGCAGCCATGGAAATGGCCAAGCCAACGGTTTGTGTCATAGGAGCAGGCGGTGCAGGCAGTAACATTGTCTCGTGGATCAAGAGCAAGGGGATCTCGGGAGGCAAGTTGATCGCTGTTAACACTGACGCAGCTCACCTAGGTATTACAAAAGCGGACAGGCGAATTCTTATCGGCCCAAAGCTGACGCAGGGCAGGGGATGTGGAGGTTACGCGGAAAAAGGTATGCAGGCTACGCGTGAGAGCCTGTCAGAAGTACTGAGAGAAGTCCAGGGCGCAAACATTGTTTTCTTGTGCGCAGGTCTGGGCGGTGGAACAGGAACAGGAGCTATTCAGATTTTATCAGACGAGCTAAAGAGGGCAACGGGCGCGTTGGTCGTAGGCGTCGTAACACTGCCATTCGCAGTAGAGCGTTTCCGATACACAATGGCAAAGGAAGCATTGCTCAGCCTCCAGAGATCGTGTGACACGGTAGTCGCAATCGACAACAACAGGCTGACAAGAGTCGCAGGAAACCTGCCACTACAGCAAGCACTTGGCGTTGCCAACGAGCTGGTCGGCCAGTTCATCAAGGGAACTACAGAGACCATCACGACAGCTTCGCTTATCAACATCGACTTTGCAGACCTGACAGCTATCATGGAAGGAAGAGGGCTGGCAGCTATCGGCGTCGGATTCAACGACGGCATAGACAGGATCGAGCAGTCGACAAGGATGGCACTTGACACACAGCTCCTTGACGTCAAGGACATGTCAATGGCACACGGAGCACTCGTACATGTTACGGGAGGCGACGACATCACCCTGGAAGAAGTCACAAGGGCG
>JANWIX010000104.1 GCA_025449675.1 Nitrososphaera sp.
AGCACTGCCAGCATCAATGCTCCACTCCCTGCCAACCCATGAATCATGCCTACAATCAGCGACTTGTGGCCGTGCATGTGATCCGAGTGGTGATCGTGATCGTGTGAATGAACCACTCCGGTGTCCCTGTGAGTGTGGATGTGAGAGTGTCTCTCCCGTCCAAAAATTCCGCGCAAAAATCTCCCGGCGCTAAAGCCTGTCAGCGCTGTAGCGCCAAGGAAGACCAGCATTACGCCGACTCCGAATTCCATCATGCCGCTCACCCTTTCCGGGATGCTGACTGCCAGAAGAAGCACGATAAGGCCGGCGACAAAAAGCGTGGCGGTGTGTCCGAGCCCCCACAAAGCTCCTAGCAGCGGTGCCCGGGAAAGTTTCCTTTCGCTGGTCGTAACGATTGTTGAAACCGCTGCGATGTGATCAGCTTCCATCGCATGGCGAAGGCCGATTATCAACCCGAGGATAAGGATCCCCGCAGGGGTAACAACATCAACGCTTCCTTCCAGCGGAGCAAACATTGCTTCTACAAGTTGATTGAATTGATCTGCTATCATGCTCTGTCCTTCATGCCAGAGAGTAACTTTTGGCTGGTATCGGGCCGTCCAGCTCGATCTTGCTAACTGGCTGCTCATCTATCATAGCCGCAAATGATATGCTTCTCATAGATTCGGGGACTCCGATCATTACGCTGTCCTCGGTAAGGAGCTTTAGGGCTTGTTCCTGAATCTTCCTCACTTTTTCTCCCGACCGGATGGACCTGACGATAAAGGCGCAGTAGGCTACAAGCGCTTCGCTGGCGTTTATCCTTATTTTGCGCTGCACTTTTTCTTCTACCACGGAAGCGGAGCCAAAGAATATCTCCTCGTCGGCCGTGCTATAGTTAAAGATCCGAATAGTTGGAGCAAGTTCGGGCTCTCCCCTTACGACCGCCCGAACATGGATCATTTGCGCCTTGGCACCTTGGCTTTGGGCTGGCCGAAGCTATAGGTGTGATTCTTGCCCCGGTAGGAGCGAGGCCTTACCGGCTTGCCTTCCGTCTGGCCCTTCTTTGTCAGCGACAGCCCCGCCAATAATTCGACTATCAGACGGTTTGCCAGGCCAGACGTAATGCCGCCGTTGTATGAATTTCCATCGCTTACGTCATAGTTTGGAGCAACTTCAACAAGGTCAAATGCGAACGTGTCGGGATCAAAGGAAGTCGACAAGAGTCTCATGAGCCGCATACCTTCTCGTGAAGTCAGGCCGTTTGGCTCCGGCTCTCCAGTTCCCGGCGCATATGCGGGGTCGAACGTGTCGATGTCCCAGCTGATATAGACGCCGTCAACGTTGTCGTTTGCCCTGTCTGCTGCTTCCTTTGCTATCTGGTCTATGCCCAGCTCCTCCACGTCAAGCATCGTGAACCATTGAAAGTCCTGATCGGCCATCCACTTGTACAGATCAGGCCCGGGCCAGTACCCGCGTGGTCCTATCAGGGTATAGTTCTTGCCCTTCAGGCAGCCTAACTCCATTATTCTTCGGATGTGAGCGCCGTGGTCGTACTTGAAGCCGCATAGGCCCTGCGGCGCACAGTCGGCATGAGTGTCGATATGTATCATGCCAATGTTCTTGTGTTTCTTGGCAAACGCCCTGACATTTGCAAAAGTAATAGAATGATCGCCACCCAGCATTACCGGGATGCCATCGATGTCGAGGACCTCCTTCACCTTGTCTGTCATCCTCCTGTGCGATTCCACGACGTCACCTGGGGAAACGTTGACATCTCCATAGTCGACGGTGCGGAAGACGCCAAATGGATCCACACCGGTCTCGATATTGAAATGCTCGTACGGAGGAGAGGGCACTGTAGAAGCTGCCCGAATAGCTCTCGGCCCGTACCTTGCTCCGGGGCGGATGGTCGTGCCAAAGTCAAAAGGCTCGCCTATTACCGCGACGTCCGGCTTTATCTTGTTCAGTTCCTGCTGGCTGCGCACCCACGGCAGCTTTAGAAAGGTCGGTATGCCCACAAAGATCGGTTCATCGTTGCCCTTGTACGAATCGCCGTAAAATTCCATTCCCATAAGAAGTCATTGTAGTGAATTAGTAAGTATTTTTTAAATATTGCTAGGCGAAACGTAGATTACGTCGTGACAGGTCAGGCTGCCGGCGCAGATCAGGATCGCCCGGCGACGAGCGCGGCGTAAATGAACGGCAGGAGCGTCGTTATTTCTCCGTGTATCGTAGTCTGGCGTGCTTTGGTGGTGACCTTGCCCCAGGAGATGGCCTCTGCTACAAGCGCCCCGCTCAGGCTTCCATCCCACTCCGGCGCCGTTGTGATGTATACGGCATAGTCCAGCCCGCCCCTGAACTGGTTCCACCATAGCGTATGGTGCTTTGAGATACCTCCCCCGAGCATAAAGGCCCCTGACTTTTTGGATTCAAAAACGAGATCAGACAGCTTACTTTCGTCCTTCAGAATGTCTATCTTGAAGTCCTTGTGCTGCTGGTGGAACAGCCATATCTGGCTCCCCACTGCCCCGTCGACTATGCCCGGCACAATGACTGGAATCTTGTTCTTGTGAGCCCAGTACAGAAATGATGATTTGTCAAGCGCGCTTCCGATGTGGTCCGTAATTTCATAGGTCGCTACCTGCCTGCTACCGCTCTTGTAAATGTCGCGCATGCAGGCCTGAACCTTTTCCTCGATAAGAGGGCCGTAATTGTCCATGGGGACGAGCACGTTTCCCAGCCGGTGGATCTTTTTGCCAAGGAGCATGTTGTCGTCCATCCGAAAGTCTCCAGCATAGTATTTGTCAAATGAGCGGGCGATGTCATGATCAAGCGCGCCGCAGGTAGTGATGACCACGTCAAACATCTTGTTCTTTAACATGTCACGGACGATCCCTCTTGCACCAGTGGACATGAGGGCGCCGACAAATGACAGGAACTTTGTGCAATTCTGATCACCAGCCATTCGCCGCAGAATGTCTACTCCGTCGGCAAGGTTTCTAGATTCAAAGCCGCCCGAATGTGCCATGCTGTCAAATATTGATCTCAGGTCGCCGCTTCGGATGTCATAGTCTTTCACAGCGCTGCGCAAAAGATCATCGCCCTTTTTCCCAGTTTGCTTTTTGCCAGCCATGCAGAGACGCATTACTGGGCATGAGCTATAAATTGGCTTGTTCTACAAGCGAAGCAGAATGTCTATTGCAAGGATAACGGTCCCTATCGCAACCGTGGCTATCATGAAAGGAAATCCCACCCTGAACCACCTGTTAAAGCTGATGACATGGCCGTTTTTTTCGCTCAATCCTGCGGCAACGACTCCCGCGCTTGAGCCAATCAGCGTGCCGTTTCCTCCAAAGTCTGCACCCAGCGCCAGCGCCCACCAGAGAGGGCTGACCTGAAACGTGCCGAAAAGCGAAGCGATGTTTGGGTTCGCGTTCAGGGATTGTATTAGAGGAATCATGGTGGCAGTGAAAGGTATGTTGTCGACAAACGCGCTTGCTATTGCCGAGAGCCAGATTATCACGACGAACGTAAGCCACGGCTCGCCGCCGGTGGCACTTATTGCCGCGGACGATAGAATGTCTATCATGCCCGAGTGGGCGGCCACTCCTACTATTATGAAAAGTCCCGTGAAAAAGATAAGAGTTGGCCAGTCAACCAGATGAAATACTTTTTCAGGATTTGCCCTAGTGACTACGAGCAAGACCGCGGCTCCTCCGAGAGCTATTATCGACACCTCTATGTGGAGAAACCCGTGCGCCACAAAGAGCGCTATCACTCCGAACAGAACAGCCAAGGACTTTTTGAGAATATTCCGGTCTTTTAGGTACGTTTTTTCATCCTCATTCATTAGCTGCTCAAGGTTCTGAACGTGAGCCTTCAGGTCATTCTTGAAAAAGAACTTTAGAAGAAATAACGATGCAACAAATGAAATCGCCACGGTGGGCCCCATGTGGGCGATAAACGTGTTGAAGTCGATGTTAGCAGCAGAGCCTATTATGATGTTGGGAGGATCGCCTATCAGAGTCGCCGTTCCGCCAACATTTGACGCAAGAGCCTGTGCGAGGATAAATGGTATTGGTGAAACCTTGAATATCCTAAAGACAGCGATGGTGACTGGAACCATCAGCAGGACGGTCGTCACGTTGTCTATGAACATCGATACGACTGCCGTGAAAGTGCAGAGGATAAGCATGAGTTTCCATAGATCTCCCTTGCTGATTTTGGCGGCCTTTATTGCCACATACTGGAAGACGCCGGACTCGGCCAGGATGGCGACTAGTATCATCATTCCCAGCAGCAGACCTATTGTATTGAAATCTATTGTCCCGATTACGAATTCAAAGCTCTCGTCGCCTGGAATGGTCTGCAGCGCGCTTGCAGCGGCTATGACAGATATTGCGCCAATAAGTGCAATCGAGCTTCGGTGAAGGAATTCAAAAGACAGCAATACGTACACAACGACAAGCACGAAAGCAGAGACTTGGATCATCGGACCGATGGATTTGCCAAGGTAATGAGGAAGGAGAAAGATGATGACAGCCAGTGCTGCTATGAGCGCTATGCCTATCGCGAGTTTCCGCGGTGTGGCTTTTGGCTGGGCAGCAACTTCCAAAACCTGCGTAATTATTTGTTTGTCGTATAAATACAGTTCTGCACTAGACTAACGCATTTGCTTTGCAACGATGTTTCTTACGTAATCAGTGATTTTTAGTCCATTCTGGTTCGCCCTTTCGTTAAGCCGCTCCCAGATTTTTCTGTCGGATTTCTTGCGCGGATCAAATACAAGCCGTACTGTGAGCAGACCCTTTGGTGCTCCGCGCTTTACGCCGGCAGCCACCATCTCTTCCGCAAGTCTGGATTGCGCAGCTGCCGCCACAAGCCTGTCATGAATTCCTGGCTTTCTTGCTATCCGTATGGCCTCGTAAGATGTTATCTCGCCGTTTTCCATTCGCGCCTGCAATGCTTCTGGAAGGGAAAGTATCTTGAGCCATTCACTTACCGTGCTCTTGGGCAGGCCGTACCTCGAAGTTACTCCTGTGATTCCCCCTCTTGTCGAATCTACCAGCTTTTTGACCATCCTTGCCTTTTCGAGCGGAGAAAGATCTTTTCGTACCAGATTTTCGAATAGAGAAGCCGCCTCTGCTTCCGCGCCTTCCAGTTCGGAAATCACGGCTGGAATTTCGCGCGTGCCCTTCTTGCTCAATGCAAAGAACCGCCTTCTTCCGATCAAGAGTTTGTAGCGCCTGCTTTCGTCATCGAATCGCACCACGACTGGCTGTAAAAGATCAAATCGGGATAGGTGTTCCTTCATCATTTGATCTGGGTTGTCGCGACCAAAGGCCTGGTTCTTGCGTACATTCTCGTCTGCAACATCGATAAGCTCTATCGGAATATTCTTCACTTTCATGCTAGTGCGGAATTAGTAATCATCAATCGTATTTATGAATATCTGGCACTTTGTGTCTCAAAATTTCTTGTCGTGCGAGCCTACAGAAGTAATATACGTATCATTTTTTGAATTTGGGTGCGTAGTTTACACCTTTAACCCCAAACCTTATATCATTTTTGGACAGCGGCAGTCTGTCGTATGAAAAATAACCTGAGCGGCATCTTGGAAT
>JANWIX010000105.1 GCA_025449675.1 Nitrososphaera sp.
CCCTGAGCCGATTATTACAACATCGTAATGCTTCTGATTAGAGGAACTTTGTGATTGCTCTCCAGACAACGTACAAAATGACAAGTCAAATACCTCTTAATAATCCGTTCGGAAAAGGATCATTTAGCCCCTCATCGTGAACGAATTTCAAAAAAGTGCCATGC
This sequence comes from Nitrososphaera sp., assembly GCA_025449675.1. Classification (GTDB taxonomy): domain Archaea; phylum Thermoproteota; class Nitrososphaeria; order Nitrososphaerales; family Nitrososphaeraceae; genus Nitrososphaera. The sequence continues at coordinate 165 of JANWIX010000105.1, forward strand.
AAGGATCAAGAACTTGAAGCATGCTCTAAAGCGGACAAGAACTTGGCGCTACTCACTTTTTATTTTGAATTTACTGGCAAGCCGACCATGCATGCGACAGTATCGCGGTTTTTCTACTTGTGTTCTTATCAGGTCTTCCTGCCAGTGGGAGTTGAAAAGGCGGCAATCTCTATCATCGCAGAAAGGCTCGCCATCAGTGACAAAATAGAATAACGCCTGTATCGCATAGCCAACTGCTGCCTTTGTCATTCGCCCGTCATCATAATCAACGAACCTCCCGGCAAACTGCTTTTTCAAGGTTGGAAGATCCTGAGATCCAAGGGCCTGCAGATGGTAGAATTCTCTAGGTTTTGCAGGCGCTTCAACTATTCCGGGAACGGAAACAATTGATGGAGTTCCGCAAATCACGGCGCGGCCGTGATACCGCCAATCCTCCTCAGCAAACGTGCAGGTCATAAGATGCGTAAACACAAGGTGAACGTGATCAGCGTGGCTTTCCTTGTCAGAGATCAGTTGTGCGAGGGTCCTCTGCAACATGAATCCGTCATAAAGTGGCATCGAATCAGACGCTGGCTCAGGCCGCCCGGGTTGCTTCTCGAATGGTTGCTTTAAATCAAATATCCTTGTTTCATCTATTGCGCCCTCCCCGTCATCCCAGTACATCAGGAATGGTTCGCGAACGTCAACTTCACATCTTCCGAAAAGCTCTGCGACATCTTGCTTTACTTTGTCAATGCAAAGACCGGCGTCGCGATCGCTACGATAGATATGGATGTACTTGAAATCCAATCCTCAAAGAAAAATGGATAGTCAAAATAAAAGGTTACTTGACCTTCAGCCGTGGCGGGTTGGGCATTTCCTTGAGCTTGCCCAGTGCTACCTCGGCAGCCTTTTTGCCGGAGAGAAGCATCGAACCAAACGTCGGACCCATTCTTGGAAGGCCATGAGTTTCGGTCACCGACATGCCAGCGGCGATGAGTCCTGGAAATACCTCTCCAGTGTAATTAACAACTGCGTCTTCGCTTCCCTCTACCCACATCGGATCCATTCCCTTCCACTTCACATACCCCCTGTCCATCAAGCGCTTTACTGCGACAGAATCATGGCCTGATGCGTCGATCACTATCTTGCTCTCAAGGGCAACAGGATCGACGCAAGTGATGTTCCTAGGCAACGCTGACACGGGCATCCAGTTGACGACGACTCCACCAACGCGCTTGTTCTTTAGCACAAGGTCGTCAAACTTGGTCAGCTGAAGAAATCTCACGCCAGCATCGCATGTGGCACTTATCAGCTTCGAGCAGGCTTCAGGTCCCCAGGTGGCAAAGAGGCCATCGCTTATCCTTCTGTACTTTACTCCAAGCTCGTCCCAGACTTTCTGAGCCGGGGCCCTTACGGTCACCGGGTTCATCATATATCCTCCACCCCAGTAGCCGCCGCCGATGTAGTTGTTCTGCTCAACTATGAGCGTCTTTACGCCAGATTTTGCGATCTCTCTGCCCGCACTCAGTCCCGCGGGGCCGGCTCCAATAATTATCACGTCAGAATCGGTATACTCGCGCATAGTTTCATTGAACATGTCTGCAATGGTACGAGTGATCTCTTTCTCGCTTACGTCAGCAAATATCTTTGACATACCAGATACGTTCTTCTATGGTTATTAATAGATTTTCAGCTAGGCAAACATCTCTACAAAGCCCTCGTATGCCTTGCGGATCTTCAACTGCTTTGGCGGGTTCTTGAATCCATAAGCACAGATCACTTCTGCTGCTTTTGCTCCTCTCGCGCCAGCTATCGCCCGAACCACGTCGAGCAGCACATTCCCTGCATTTGCCCCGTCGCTTGTCCTCAGAGTAAGGTCCATTACAATGCTGCTGCCGAGAAAGCCGTCGCTCGACATCCAATAGTAGCTGTTTCGCGAATCTCCAAGAAAATCCGTATACTCTGTCGTGCCAGCGACTGACTCGAATCTGTAAGGCGCCTCCATTCCTATGGAACTCGTTTTCATTGCGCGCTTCATCATCCTTACTCGCTCGTCCATCGTGTTCTTGGTTTCGGCGCTTCCACCAACGTCTAGTTGATAGCTCTTTTTCACGTGAACGCCCCGCTCGACCATGAAATCGATCATTGCTTTGTGGAATGCCGTTCCTCCGAATTGACTCAGGAGGTCGTCACCGGCCAACACCAGCCTTTTTTGTGCGAACTGCCGCGACAGGGTGGAACTGACCGCCACTCTCGCCGGGGTCGCGTTAACAAAAGAAACCCCTGCCTTGAGCGCCGCCTTTGCGTAGTCGGCGGAGCTCTTGTCCATACCCGAAGAAACAAGGTTCAGCGCAACTTGAGCACCGGACCCCTCAAGTTTGCGTGTAAAGTCGCTTGTAGATACAGTCGCAGGATTTCCCAACTTGGTGCCGGCGTCAGTCAAAATGCCCGGGCTTATGTCCACCTTCAAATTCTTTTTCGCCCCGGATCCGTGCTCGCCGGCTATATCTGCAAGAGACCTGCCCACTTTGGCAGGGTCGATATCGTATGCAGCCACAACTTTGACATTCGATGGCTTTAAGCCGGCTACTTTTTCGTGCCAGAGCCCGACCGTATTCTTGCCGCCACTGTAGTGTTCGATGCCTCTGACAAAAGTAGAACCCACGTTGCCGACTCCGATAACTGCAACTCTGACATCCGCCATACCATTGCTATGCAATAAAAAATATAGATTTAATCCTTTGCAGGTTGCTGCCTGCTAGCAACACCGCTTCCAAGTTTATGATCTATCTTTGAAATCAGGTCTACCAGATCTGACTTGTGTGAGTTAAGGTATTCCTGACCCTTATCGTGAAGCCGTCGCATGTAGAGGCGCAGGTCCCTGTGATAGTCAAAGAACTGTTCAATCATTGCGCTTCCATGCTTTGCCGGGCTCAGAAGCTGATCAAAGTATTCCAAAGTGTTCGTCAAGTCTCCTTTTTCGATCGACTCTCTGGCCTTGCCGAGCACTTCGCGGATGTCCTTGAGCTGCTGCACGGGAGCCGAGACCTCTTTGGTCGTGCCCAAGAGCCCGGATCGCTTGATCGTTCCCACTTTGTCCGCGAGCTCTTTGTCAAGTTCGTAGTACTGTTCCTTGCCCGTAATTTTCCGCGATTCGCGCTCTTTCACGAGCCCCTTCATTCCAAGACGCATAAGGGCATCTTCGATTTCGGCCCTGTCCATGCCGGTGACCCACACTATCTTGCCCACATAATCATAGCCCTGTCTTACCGATTCAAGCACAACCACTTCCACTATTCTGCGGAATCCTTCTTCTGCACGGGCGCTTTCAAAGTCCCTGTCGCGTACGGCCTTGCGGGCGTTCTGAATGTCTATCTCGATGGATCGGCGCAGCGAATCAAGACCATCGTCGACCTTGCCACTCAGCGTGAGGTAGCACGCCTTGTTGTACCACGACATGCCGTCGCTGGGGTTAATGTCTATGGCCTTTTCACACGACTCTATGGCCTTCTCGTAATTCTTCATCTTGTAGTAAGCCAGGCCCTTCAGGTTCCAGGCCGAAGCGTTCTCGACATCCATTTCAATTGCCCTGTTGTAGGAAGAAATCGCGACGCTATACTCGCCCATGTGGAAATGTGCATAGCCCTTCTCGACCCAAGCGTCCACGAATTGAGGGTCGATTCTAATGGCTAACTCGAAACTTCGGATTGCATCGAGGAATTTTTCGTTTGACATCTGGTTGCGGCCCTTATTGTACAGGTCGTGCTTTTGAAAATCGGTATCGTTGTAATCTGGCTCTCTTTTAGTCTCAGAATTCTTAGCAGTATCGTCTTTACCAAACAACCTGCCCATAATCGTGATCTGGCCGGATCGAAGATAAATAGATTATGATATAGAAGATTTCGTTGTCACGAGGCTTTTATACTCACGATTACACAATTTCTTGCATATGAGTGAGGGTAATTCTCGTAATCCAGACAAGATAGAATTCAAGATGCTGGATTACTCTGTTCTGGACAGCGACACGGTTTCATTCAAGCTTGAGGACGGCACCATAGTAAAAGTGAGGGTGGGAATCGAAAGGGCTGGGGTGGCGACCAACTATCGCAACCCTGATGGTTCACTCCACTACGCAGTGAACACTTCGGTAAAGGTCTATGTGGTGCCACATGACAAGCGGTTTACGCTTTCTAGAAGTCAGGTAAAGGGCAACACGCAAGAACAGCCGCAAGACCGCCGCGGTTCACAGAGCCACATAACTTGAACTGTCCACCCCGCGCTAATGGCATCGGAAATGCTCAGACTAAACTTTAAATCCGCTTCAAGTCGCATGCCAAATTGCCGATGAACCTTGCTCTGATCAAGCTGGGCGGATCCGTGGTAACCTTCAAGGATAGACCACTCGCTGCAAACACGGACGCAATCGACAACATTTCAAGGGTTCTCGCAGGGCTCGATACTCCGATGATACTCGTTCACGGTGGAGGTTCGTTCGGGCACTACTGGTCTGTGCAATACGACATGCATACAAAGCCTGACCACTATGATCCACATGGCGTGTCCTTGGTTCATGAATCAATGATCGCTCTAAATCAGATAATCGTCAATTCCTTGATAAGGGCCGGTCTTAACCCGTACGGCACGCCGCCTTCCATTTTCGCTACCGGTTACACTCCTCTGGCCGCCAGGATAAAGCAAATCTACGCAATGGCAAAATCAGGGGTTATCCCCGTCACCTTTGGCGATATAGTGCATACTGAGGGCTCGAAATACTCGATACTTTCGGGCGATTCCTTGATGACAATGCTGGCCAAAGCATTGCGGCCTTCTCGAGTGATATTTGCGATTGACGTTGACGGCATCTACAAGGACGTCAGGACAAGAGACCTCTTGAACGAGCTCAACGCAAGTACGGGTAAGGTCAGGTTCTCAAAGAGGGCAGTTGCAGACGTCACGGGAGGAATGCAGAGGAAGGTCACAGAAGCATTTAAGATTGCATCCTACGGCATGGACGTATTGATGGTTAGCGGCCTTCAACCGGAGCGCATCGCCGAAGCTGTGCGTGGTAGACTGTCAGTGGGAACTGTGGTAAAGGGGAAAAGAGGAAAAAAGTAGTTGCCGGACACCTCTGAAGTCGCATCTGACATTGAAATAATAAAGCAGCGCAAGAAGGACGGCATAGATATTCCCCTGAACGAGAACGTCCAGGCAAGGTCAACCTCCACGTTTCTCGAATATGTCAAACTCATTCATAACGCACTGCCGGAGATTGATTACGACGACATCGACACTTCAACCAGCTTTCTGGGCCACAAATTCTCTGCTCCGATCCTGATCGATTCGATGACGGGGGGGACCGACGAGGCGACGGTCATCAACGGCAGGCTGGGAGAGCTCGCCGAAAAGTACGGATTTGGCATGGGTCTTGGGAGCCAGAGAGCAGGTCTCAAAAGTGAAGAGCTGGCTGCGACTTATTCTGTAGCGCGCAAGAACGCTCCACATGCTTTTCTGGTTGCAAACATTGGCGGCGCGCAGCTCGCCAAGGGACTGACTATAGATGAAGCGCGAAAAATCGTAAGGATGATACAGGCCAACGCTCTGGTGGTGCATCTAAATCCGCTCCAGGAGCTTGTCCAGCCGGAAGGCGAGCCCCGTTACAGAGGAGTTCTCGACAAGATAAGCGACCTTGCAAAGACAATAGACGTACCCGTAATAGTCAAGGAAGTGGGTGCCGGAATTTCCCGGGAAGTCGCAGCCAGGCTTGAAGCCGCAGGCGCTGCGGCGATAAACGTGGCCGGGTCAGGCGGTACGAGCTGGGCCGGCGTTGAAAAATTGCGCGCAGACACATCCCACAATGCTCTAAAATCCCGGCTTGGTGAAATGTTCTGGGACTGGGGCATTCCGACTGCCGCGAGCCTGATAGAGGTGAGGAGAGCAGTGAAGATCCCGCTCATCGCATCGGGTGGATTGCGAAATGGTCTTGAAGCCGCAAAGTGTGTGGTGCTTGGTGCCAGCATGGCTGCCATGGCCTACCCGTTCCTCCGAGCTGCGGCGCAGTCGCGAGAAAGCCTGTTCGCTTTTGCGGACACTCTGCTCGCAGAATTCAAAAGCACGATGTTTCTTGTGGGCGCGAGCAAGATCCCGTCGCTCGCCAGCTCAAGGTATATATTGACAGGACCTTTAGCTCTGGAGGTCGGCAGCCACAAATGAAGGCGAGCAGCATCAAAGGAGAGCTGGAATCCTATGCCTCAACAGTAAACGAATATATCTTATCGTGTCTCGACGGCAAGCCCAAAGAACTCTACCAGGCTTCCTCCCATCTAATCAGAACTGGCGGCAAGCGACTCCGTCCTTTCATGGTAATCAAAAGCTGTGAAATGCTCGGCGGGACCGCAAAGCGTGCAATTCCGGCAGCCGCATCAATCGAACTCGTGCACAACTTTACCCTTGTACACGACGACATCATGGACAATGACGAAATGCGTCACGGAACGGCCACTGTGCACAGATCCTATGGCATGCCTCTGGCGATACTTGCCGGTGACATCCTCTTTTCGAAATCATTCGAGTTGCTGACGTACAACTGCCGCAAGGTGGGAATCGCGGACAAGGCGATCAGCCAGATGGTGGGACGGATGTCTATCGCATGTACCGAAATATGCGAGGGGCAGGCCATAGACATCGGAGTGGCATCAAGCAGGGAGCTGCCGACAGAATCCGATTATATCGACATGATTGGCAAGAAAACAGCGGCACTTTTCAAGATGTCATGCGCGCTGGGGGCTCTGTCCGCGCCAAACTATACGGATCGTGACATCAAGAACCTGTCATCATTTGGGCATAACATCGGAATAGCCTTCCAGCTCGTAGACGACCTGATAGGAGTGGTGGGCGACCCGAAACTGACAGGAAAAGCCGCGGGAAACGACCTGAGGGAAGGAAAAAAGACATATCCCATCCTGCTTGCCCTTGAAAACGCCAGGGAAAAGGACAGAGAGAAGCTGCGGCACGTATTTGGAGCCAGGGAGAGGGCGACGTCGGCTGATATCAGAGAAGCGGTCAAGATAATTTCTGACATTGGGATTGAACGGGAAGTACGGGACGCGGCAAAGAAATACATGGTTGACGCGCTGAGGGCGATAGAGAACTATGAGGACTCTGATGCCAAGCGCTCTCTAAAGTTCTCGGCAGATTTCGTAGTCGGCAGGAGTCTGTAAAATACGCGTGCCGGTTGATGCTGACACCGAGAGGTGCATCAAGGTTCTCGCCCTGAAAAACGCTGTCGAACACCGCGGCAAAGCGGAGGCAGATGCCGTGGTATCAAAGTTTCTTGGCTCGCGCTCGGATCTCCGTCGGACAATCAAGGACATCTTGCCCGACATCAAGGCCATCATTCAGGACATCAACTCACTTTCGCCTGACGGGCAAAAGTCCATGCTTCAAGAGCTCGCTCCGGAAGAAATGAAGAAAAAAGAAATCACGTCGCCGCCCTCTGGGTCGCAGCTGCCTCCGCTAGAGGGGGCAGAGCAGGGCAAGGTGGTAACACGGTTTCCTCCGGAGCCAAACGGCTATCCACACATCGGTCACGCCAAGGCAGCGATAATTGACGAAGAATATGCAAAGATGTACGGTGGAAGACTCATCCTGCGATTCGACGACACGAACCCGCTCAAGGAAAAGCTCGAATACTATGATGCCATAAGCGAGGGCCTCCAATGGCTTGGCGTAAAGCCGGATCTGATAAAGAACACTTCCGATGATATCAGTCTGCTGCACGATTATGGCCGCAAGCTGGTCGAACTTGGTGGCGCCTATGTCTGCACCTGCGCCCAGGACAGGATGCGCGATCTCAGGGCAAAGGGGTTGCCGTGCGATTGCAGGGCCGACCACACGACCGCTCTTGACAGGCTAAAGGGATTCTTTGGAACTTTATACGATCAGAATCAGGCGGTAATGCGATTCAAGGGAGACATGTCAGATCAGAATACCGCGATGCGCGATCCCACGCTATTCAGAATAATAGAAGGTGACCATCCCAAGCTGGGCGGGAGTGTAAGAATCTGGCCCACTTATGATTTTGCAGCACCAATCGAGGACAGCGTAGACGGGGTGACACACGCAATGAGGACAAAGGAATACGAGCTGCGAAATGCACTGTATTTCGCAATTCTGGACAGGCTCGGTCTTCGCAAACCCGCAATGATCGAATTCTCAAGGCTCGAGTTCGAGGGTGTCCCAGTATCGAAGCGAAAGTTAAGGCCTCTGATAGACAACGGAACTATCAAGAGCTGGGACGATCCAAGGCTTCCCACCCTCGCGGCATTCAAGAAAAGAGGCTTCCTACCGGAAGCAATTCGCAAATTCGTGCTTTCTCTTGGAATAACCCTGGCTGAGACCAAGCCGCCATTTGAAACACTCGAAGCATTCAACCGCAAGATTATAGACCCGATCTCTCCGAGGCTGTTCTTTGTGAAGGATCCAGTCGAAGTCCGGGTGAGGGGCGCGAGAGAACAGGAAGTGACTCTCAAGAACCACCCGACTGATGCGTCCCTTGGATCAAGAAGGGTGCGAGCTGGAGATACCTTTTTCATCGCTGGAGAGGACGCGGTTCACTTGAAGGTAGGCGACGAAATCAGGCTCATTGAACTCTATAACATCAAAATAGCAGAGGTCAGAAACTCTGGTGCACCGTTAGTTGCCGAAATAGGAAGCGATGAAATAAGACAGTCGATGCCAAAGATCCAGTGGACCGCAAAGGACGACATGATTGACTATAACGTAATGATTCCAAAGCAACTCTACATAGGCGATGATTACAATACAAACAGCCTGGAGGTGGCAAAGGGCTTTGCAGAGTCCTATGCTGCGACGCTAAAGCCAGATACACACATCCAGTTCGTCAGGTTCGGATTCTGCCGTATCGACGACGGATATACCTCCATTATGAGCCACAGGTGAGAGACTGATGAAGATAGCGAGAATACTTGACAGCAAGGTAAAGGAGTCGTACGGCATCATTTCCGAGGACGGCAAGCGCGTCGTGATAAGAACAGAAATCCAGCAGCAGACTGGTATCCCGGTACCTCCAAATATCAAGGATTTCATGTTCGGGGGCTGGCTCGACGAGGTGAAGAAGCACAAAGCGAGACTAAAGTACAATCACAAAATGGATCCTGCCGAACTCTTGGTGCCTCTGCCAAACCCTCCAAAGATAATCTGCCTCGCATTCAA
>JANWIX010000106.1 GCA_025449675.1 Nitrososphaera sp.
CAGTCATGGGCCTTCAAAAAAAGAAAAGAGAAGAGCCAACGCTTCTAGCCGTTGGTCACAGATACTGATTCTACTGCGCTCGCTTTGCCTGCTTGGACGTTCATGGTAAAGGCTAGACCGCTGTCGATTGCTGCGATTCCAGCTGGATTAGCCAGGTACACGAACATTGCATCACCTTGCTGGAGCGATATTGGACCACTTGCCATAGTGAATTCTTCATCTCCTGCAGTTGATGCTCTTACATCAACGCCGTCGTGAAGATCGCCGTCGTATGTCAGCTCAGTCTGGATGTTGGTTGCTGTAGCAACTGTTGAGGTGTTGTTGTACCACCATGAGCCTGTCGGTACTGACTCTCCTCTAATTGTGATCTTCTGAACAGACACTACCTTACCGCCAGTGTTCTGTACGACAAAGCCTGCTACAGACGATGTGCCGTTGGGTGATACCCATATGTGTACGTTGGATACTCGGACTGCTTCGTTCTCGGTGTTGGTCTGGAATAGCGAACCTCCAAAGAAAATTACCCCGGCTGCCAGTACTACTGAGGCAATCAGGATAATGAGGGTCGTAATGACGTCCCCAAGACCTCTGCGCTTTTGGAACTTGAAGTTCATGTTAGTCTGGATAACTAGTAGGTCTCGATAAAGACACTATGGTGTCATGCCAAGCTACAAGCATGATCAGAAAGCTGTAGTCATAAGCTTATACACACAAATCATGATATCGGAAAAATCCTCCATGCTTATAGATGGTAGAAGACGTTCAGATCCTAAAAGAGGCTACTATGGATGAAGGAAAGAGCGGCAACCTTCTTTCGGACATTGACAACGTCGTAGACAAGACGCTTCAGATATATGAACTAACATCCAAGGAAAGCGAGATCATTGGTTCAATAGGTACCTCTGTTTCTATGCTGCTTAACACACTAAAAGTTTCCCTATCCTTATCGGCAGCAGTTTTTCAGAACGACTTTGCGGGTATAAAAAGTGCCATACTTAACAATAATGCCGAAGTAATAATCCTGCAATCTACCGGCAACATTATTACGAAAAAGTTTTCCGACCTTAACAGCGCCCAAGTAATGCGATTGCTAGAAGAAATCATCCCCAAGCTTGATTCAAGCGCAGATGAAAAGAAGGCAGAGGCCACAGAGAAAATAGGCACGCTCAAGAAGGTGGCGAAGCAGATGCAGAGGGTCAAGGTTCAGATAAAGACCAAGAATGATTCAGAAAATGAGGAGGCTGACTAACGTTGTCCGCGACCGGAATCCAGATACTCTCGTTTGAGAACTTTACCGCTTTCGAGACTCATTTGCGCCTGCTAAAGAGCAAGTACAACGATGCAATAACCAAGTATGAAGAAACACTGGGATTTGTGCTGCGTGACAACAAGCCGGTGGCACAAAAGAGCCAGCAGCAACAGCAAAGATGGGCGGAGGAAATGCAGGAAGCCCTGGCTGTTAGCGACCCAAAGAACAGATCCATGAATGCTAAGGACGATAACAAGAAAATGTTCGGCACAAAGGACAAAGACAAGCACGATGGTTCGGTTGGTGAATGGGTTGCGCTGGAACCAATGTCTGTTTTTGTCGGACCAAAGAACAAGGGCCTTGCAGAACTCTACTTTGACACTATCAACATGCTGCGTGAAAACATGGGCAGGATCACCCTGGCTCTTTCCATCTGTCAGGCGGTGAAGGCCAAGGCAGCGCTATCAGGGAACACTTCTCTAGTTGTCTCCTTTGTCAACGACATACCGACCAAGGTCCTGCTAAGACCGTCAGATGCCAGCTTGGCCAAAAAGTATACGATGTCTTTCAGCTTTGCGGTGCCAAGCATGCCTCCTGCACCACAGTCTGTAAAGTAACAAATTCTGTGCTGCACTGGCAAAGTAGCGAGTAATGTCGACAAAGGTGACTGTCTTAGAAACTTTTCCCGGAGCGCTTGATTTCAGCATGGATAAAGTCTCAAGGTAGAACGAACAGACAGTCAAGACGTCCAAAATTATGGCAGCGAGTTGGTGTGTCTGTCTTCTTGACTAGGACTGCGGAAGAAAAGAGAGGTCGGAAAAAACCGACTAGCTCGTAGGCTTTGATTCTTTCTTGTTCTGCTCCACGAATGGAGCTCTATCTGTTGCAGACTTTGGCTTGAAAGTCTTAGCGTCTGCCACCCTAGTGAAAGCAGGCCTTGCCGGCAATGGTTTTGGGTCTTTGGGAGCAGGAGCTGTGTTGCTCTCTGCCTTTTCCTGTCCGCCTTGTGCGACTGTCACCATTTCCTGGCGTACCGGAATAGGCTCTGAAGCCACCATATCTGTCAGAAGGGCTATCGACTGTGGATACGAAGATGTGGTCATGCCCGCCAGCATGAACATTGCAGGATAGAGCTTTTGGTAAAGAATGTCTAGTATCTTTGGCACGCGCGAGTTCTTGTTGGTTTCCATCACGGATTCAAAGTCGGCAGATGTTCCAGATACATTGCAGATGCCGCGGAACTCGTAGGTCACCAGTCCTTTCGTATCATTTAGCGTCAGCAAGAATGATATCACCAACTTGTTGTCTTTTCTCGATTCTTCGTCTATCTTCGTAAATACCTGAAAAGTGCTTGGAAGCATCGATGGCTGGCTTGACTTTTCGTTCTCAGGGTTACGCTTTCTCGAAGCAAACACGCTGTTAAGCGTCACGTCCACTTGAAGTCCTGAACTACCTGGTTGCGATGACAATACGCTAAAGATCCGGGGGCTACGCAAAAGAACTATGCGTGTAACTTGCAGCTACACAAGAACCAATTTTTATTCTTGAAACATCTTATCCTCAAGCTATGGACTATTCGGGGAATAACACTAAATCAAAGATTCTCGGGAACAACAAGGTTACCACAAGGCTCAGGACATTCAGCCAGCAATCAAAGATCACGATCCAGATGTCAAGGCTAAGGTCCTACGAATCTCCGCTGGTAAAGAAGTATGGCGTTGAAAAATACGACCTTGCCGGAAATTACGTCTTTCCAGAGAATGTTTCAGAACTTATACCGAAGAATACGCCTGAATACGTTGACAAGGGTGAGAATTATGTTGAGAGAATAATGCGAGCCATGCATCACTTCAAACAGGCTGCCCTTATCGGACCAAGCGGGACGGGCAAGACCCACATTGTATATCTCATAGCAGAGCTCTCAGGCCTTCCTCTCTGGGAGATCAACTGTGGTCTCCAGACATCGTCGTTTGACCTCTTTGGCAGGTATATTGGCCTTGGAAGGGAGAACTGGATCGATGGCCAGATAGTGTCGTGGTGCAGAAACGGAGGAATCCTGTACCTTGACGAAGCTAACATGATGAAGCAAGACGTTGCCACAAGGCTCAACCCGCTCCTTGACACCAGGGGTCACATCGTGCTTAACGAAAAGGATAACGAGATCATTCCGAGGCATCCTCTTGGATTTGTCATTATCAGCATGAACCCGTTCTCGGTAGAGTTTGCCGGCACCAAACCACTTAATGCAGCATTCCGCAGAAGGCTGAGTGTATGGGTCAACTTTGACTACCTCAGCGTCGGATCGAAGCCGAGCGAAAACGAGGTGGATCTTATTCACGAGAAAGGAAAGGTCAGCAAGGAAATAGCTCTCCAGATGGTCAGAGTGGCCGCTCAGCTGAGAGCCAACTACAAGAAAGGCGATCTTCCGTATGCACCATCCGTAGGTGACTTGATGAACTGGGCCACGCTGGTTGCGGATGGGCTGGATGTCCAACGAGCTGCAGAGGAAACAATTGTGTCCATCGCAAGTGACGATATGGCGACCCAGGAAGTCGTGAGGAGGATCATTAGATCTTCGGGCAATCCGACCCTCGTACCTGAAAGTCAGGACGCAGAGTCGCTTGTGTAATGGCTTCCTTCTACTCCATAATCTACAACAAGTTCGCAGAGCTGCAGGTTTCGGAATCAGACAGCGCAAGGTTTGCCTATCCGAGTAGCGACCTTCTCCCTTCTCTAAAGACGGGGAGAACAATCTCCGACTGCATAGTTGCAATCCCGCAAATCAGCCTTGCGAGGAACGCGATTTCCTACGGCCCTTTTGTATTTGACGACACAGAGTTCGGACAGGTCTCCGCCGTCAAGGTCATAATAGCGTCGATATCACTCCTCAGCGCAAAGTCCATCTTTCGCTGGATCTATCACGATTATCTAAAGGAATGGCTCGCCAAGAAGGCGGACCCTTTGCGGGCAAGGTACGCCATGAACATCATACTGGACATTTTCGCCAGGCAGAGGGTCCGGCGCATCCAGGGCCAGGCATTCTATGATGATGTGATGCGGTCAGCAGACACGCTTTCAATCCTTCTGCTGTCAAGGGAACCAAATGAATACCCGGTCATGGCGCAGGCTGCGCTTGCATCGTTTGTATTGCATGTGCCGCTCTACCTGCCGGCGCCTATAATGAAAGTTGTTCGCAGCTTCACGTCTGATATCAAGACCTTTTCTTCCGGCACAAAAAAGATCGGCGCCATTATTGACGAACAGATATCGCGTGGCATTTCTGCAACAAAGTTGACGAAGAAACAATCGAAATGGACCGATGTCGCCTCCATGTGTAATTCCCTGTACGCCATCGTGGCAAAGATTCCGGGCAAATGGCATAATGTCTACCTGCCATATTCCCACCCGCTTTCCAACAGGGACCTGGCTGCAATATCGATATTTCAGAGCAAGCTGATCACAGCCGAAGATTTCAACAAGATAAAACCTTCTGTCAAGGAGCTGCGCACGTACGACAGCTCGGTGTGGCAAGAGACGTTCTTTGAGCTCATGAGGGAGATCAAGTTTAGGGAGAAGATAATGAAAAAGCTGTTGCAGGCGACAAAGAACCTTAACTTTGGTGAGGTGATGTTCCCCGTTTGCGATTTCGTAGGATTTTCCAAGATGCATGCTCAGCTCTCTCCTGACATCAGAAACATTACCGAGCGCGTCAGGCTGGTGAAAAACGCCTTCGACGAGAATTCCTTCCAAGAGACAGGCAACATCGACCTTCAGGTGGCTATCCAAGCGGTTGCAAGCGAATCGCCGAGAACAGATATTTTCAGCAGAGACGAGGAGCTCCACAAAGACGAATCGTGGACAGTCCTAGTTGACTCGAGCAAGAGCTTGACTGGTTCAAGCAATGATCTGCGCGCTGTTTCCATCTGCCTTGCCGAAACGGCGAGTTCAATTCTTGGCTCAAACCCGTGGGGCATGTTTGCCTTTTCCGACAACCTCCACTGCATCAAGGATTTTGCGGAAAAGTACGATAACATGGTAAAGGCGAGGATAGGCGGCCTTCAGATCGGAGGGCTTTCCTACATCCCGGATGCGATAAGAGCCTGTGCAAGCCTGGTAAGACAGAACTCTAGGGACAGGAATTTCATGATACTGGTCACTGACGGACTGCCGTCGGGATACACCGACATTGACAGGGAGTTTGGAGCTTCGGTAAGGGAGCTCCGGGGAAAGGGCATCAACCTGATTGCCATTGGCATAGGAAGCAAGGCCATCAGAAGAACGGTCAAAAATGCCAGGGTTATCAGCAAGCCCACCGACATCGCCAAGCAGTTCATGGACGTTTACATGAGCCAGTCAGCGTAATATTTGGCACCAGACAGGGCGTCAGTCGGATTTTCTGACAGACAAGGAGGCTCCGACGGGGCTCAGAATGTAAGAATTACATCATTGATGTCTAGGTTTTACATGAAAAACTGTACTTTCCAGCAAGTCTACATATGTGGTACTCTACATACAACAGCTACTTTATATACATCTGAAACATTGTTCCTGTTCCCCGATCAAAAATGGCAGCTAGCTTCAAAATGGACGAATTCAAGGTGTCAAACCCGAATTCAGAAATAGAAAACAGCCTGATTTCAGAATTACAGAAACTAGACCTGACGCTGAACGAGGCAAGAATACTCTTGTTCCTGATGACGCATGGAAACTCGACAGCAAGCGACGTTTCAAGACATACAGGCATTCAAAGGACGGAAACATACAACTACATATCAACACTTCTCTCAAAGGGCGTAGTGTTTTCGACCTTTGACAGGCCGCAGAAATACTACTCACTCCAGATGGACGAGGTCATCGACTGCCTGGTACAGACAAAACAGAATGCTCTTCAGTCAATAGCCGAGAAAAAGAAGGGCTTCCAGGAGCTGGTCGATACCATAGTCAGCAATACCGTGGTCCATGAATCCGACAAGAAAGAGAGCTATCAGATAGTGATGGGCGAGAACTCCATCAATTCCAAGATAAAGAGAATGCTCGCAGACGCAAAGGAAGAAGTCACGATTCTTGTCACTGACAGGAACCTTGTGAACTTTTACCATGCAGAGATCACGGACCAGCTGATACAGCTAACGAGCAAGGGCATACGAGTAAAGCTCAGGACGCCGTGCAAGAACGCTACAGACTATATAAACGGAGAAAACGAGGAAGGGCGCAAGGCAAGCAATGCAATCTCGCTCAAGACAACAGCCAAGGTGGTTCCCGTGAACTTTGTCCTGGTGGACAACAAGGACATTATCCTGTTGTTGGAGAGCAACTCGTTCAAAAAGTCAGAGCTCTGTGGGTTCTACACAAACAACCTCTCAATGATCTCGGTCTTTAGGTTCATTTTTGATAACCTTATATAGACGATCGAGCTGTGCCGGCATGTGTCTGCCGGCAGCGCGATTGAGAGGCTGTTAGACAAGATCGACGGCGATCTTTCCGACTTTTTGGTCTTTGCTGGCATACTGGACAATAACGCAAAACTGTTGAGCTACAGGGTCGGCAAATCCAGCTTTTCTCTCCCTATCGAGAGGCACGACACGCTTGATGTCCAGATAGCACTAATGTTTTCCCTGATAAAACAGCTCGAGGACATTTCAGGACCCCACAAGTTGTCGGTAACGCGGTTCTCAAAGCACGACATTTTCATGTTTGGGAGCCAGGACCTCCATATTTTCGTCATAACCTCGCCTACTTCTGAGGAAAGGGTTGCCAAGACTCTGGTGGAACTTGTTGGTACGATGTCCGGCCCGACTCCCGTGGAGAACATGGTGACGAAAACGTCTTCTGCTCCCCTGACAAGGCGCCAAGAACACGCCGTAACTGCAACTTTAACCGCTCCTGCGCAGCCACGTGCGGATCCTGCGCCGGTTGATAGGCGCGTGTCAATGCACAAGCCCCGCCCGGAGGCAATCAATGTCCTTGAGGGCTACCTGATCGGCCTTGAAGCTGGTTGCAGCATAGAGGATGACATTGAGGGCCGCTACAAGATAAAAGCCACAGAGGATGACAGCAGGCTTTCATGGCTATTGCTTGAGAAAATCAGCACGGTTTTCAGCGATAGGATCGTAATCCACCATATCGGTAAGGATATGGACGGAAAAGTTTTTGCAAGAATTTCAACAAAGTAAGTAGATTTCATATCCCTCACGAGCGCCATTCTAATGTTGTAGCGGCGTTTTACACACTAATCGATATACGTACGCCAAAGGGCTTTACGTTAATTGGCATTGCGGGGTAGGAGGACGCACAGTCGTAGAGGGCTTAGCACCATAGTCACTTCCGTGATGCTGGTAGCAGCAGTCGCAATAATGGGATCATTCTTGGTGACTTGGTCTAATTCTAGCTTTACCGCCCAGCGAGTGGCCATAGCAAACCAGACCGACACCAAGATCAACTTGATTAGAGAAAGTTTTGTCATCGAAGATGTTTGGTTCTATACTCAGGGAGTGCAAAAAATGAATGTCACGCTCCGGAATACTGGAGATGTGGCGATCAAGGTAACTCACATTTACATCAACAATACTCAAGTTTGGACTGGAAGCCAGGCTGTCAACGCAACCAAAGTGGCTGAAATAAGTTTCAACAAGAATTGGAACGCAGGCAGTCCCCAGTCGATGTGGGTCAAGACTCTGCGAGGCTCGGAAGTCAAACAGGTGTGGAAGTCATGAGGCGATCATTATGAAAAGAAAAAGTGGTGCCCAGCGAAAAGGCCTTAGTACCGTTGTAGCAGGAGTCTTCATGATAATAGTGATGGCCAGTGCCGTCGGCGTCACAGCCTGGACGATGCAGCAGCAGGACAGGGTCACGGATGAGATACTTTCAAAGGCCAATTCAAAGCTATCGAGACTAAGCGAGGAGCTAGAAATCTCTGGAGTGAGCATTGCGAACAAGAAGCTCAACATAACCCTGACCAATGATGGAGGAAGCGCAGCGCGGGCGAAAACAATATACATTGTGAACGAAACGGCGGTTCCAAAACAACAGTACAGCTACGACATTGACTATTTGGTAGACGGAAGGGCAGTGGTCAAGAATGTGGGACAGACATTGGCATTTACTGCAAAGAATACGACCTCATATTCAGTTAGAGTAATTACCGAATCAGGGTCTTCCGCGTCAGCCGAGTATCTTCCCGTGGCTTCAACACCGATCCCGATGACCCTTTATGTCATTCCTCCGACTATTACCACCGGTGAAAATGTGACGATACTGTATGCCGTCACAAATAACGTTACAAACTCTAATTCACCTTTGACCATCTCGCCGAAAATCACCAGCTCGATAAGTTGTGGAGGTGTTGGTTGCACGTTGACCAAGATAACTTCAGCACCCGGCACCGTTGTGATTCACAAAGGTGCAACGGCTCTTATTAAAGAAGTGTACCGTGCGGACGGACCTCCTTCCACGGTAATGACATTCAACGCAAGTTATACAGGCGCGAAGGCAGGCAACTACGTAATAGACAAAGGAACGATAATAGTCGTGACACTCTCTCAGGGTGTAGTAACCAGCATCGCCACAAAGCCCGACATGTATCTAATCTTGCCGGGTCCATTTGGCAAGAGTTCGCAGCATGGGTTGTGGGGGGCAGTGGTAGTTAATCCGACTAATAGTACGATGAAGGTCTCCAGAGTACTAATGACGGCGTTTACTGGTTCACACACAGGAGCAACTCAGGTCGTTCAGTCAGGCTGTGCTACTACTGCAATAGCCCCATCCACCGCCTCGGAATGGTCCTGCCCGCACGACAACCAGATCCAGTGGAAAAGGCTTGGCAGTCCTCTCACTTTGGCGGCCGGAGAAATTTACACATTCCTCGTAAGGGCACAACCGAAGGGCTTGCCAGCGGGCGAAGAAGAACCTGGAGCGACTGTAACCGCCACCGTGTATACGGATATCGGCGTCTTTACAAAGACAGGCTACACTGTAGGAATGCATTCCATCAGCGAGCCTCTGGGCAATGTGTACATGACTGATTCAACAGATCAGGGAACGACAGGCGCACTGAACAATGCCAAGATGTTCGGACACTTGAACAACATTTCCCCGGCGACTACTAGAACCTTCTATGTTGTATTTGCTGATCTTGATACAAATTCCACAAGCTATGTCAACGCTGGAGGAAGACTCATTATCAACGTACCTCCTGGATTTGCCAACGTCACCGTCACGTTCTCTAGTTTGTTTAGTACTCCGACAGTAGTAAATCGCGCAGACGGGATTACGCAGATCATAGGCGTGACCACTGGAAACACCGGCGACTCAGCGACAGGAGAAGCAAAGACGATCGCATTTACCGCCGTTACACCTAGTCCAGGCAAGGATACCACTTATCTCATGTTTGCCTTCATAGATGGAGTCACCAACAGTAATCCAGCCTTCTCCGCTGGAGCGGTAGCTGAAATGGCAATAGAGATAGATGTTCCTTGACAAGCGACGGGTTTCGCGATAGCCGGAGGGATATAGTTCTGTGAAAAGCAATAGGCGCGGGCTAAGCTCGATAATTGGCCTATCATTCATGATAATAGTGGTAGCAAGTGCCTTGGGAACTACCGTTTGGGTCATGCAACAACAGGGAAAGGTAACCGCTGAAATTCAACAGAGAACCAATGAATATGTGAATAGAATAAATGAGAATGTAGAGATATCCCAGGTTCGGGTAATTAATAACAAGCTAAACCTGACACTCTATAACGATGGTGGCTCCGCTGCCCAAGTAAAAGCGATATACATTGTGAACGAAACGGCGGTTCCGAAACAACAGTACAGCTACGACATTGACTATTTGGTAGACGGAAGGGCAGTGGTCAAGAATGTGGGACAGACATTAGCATTTACTGCAAAGAATACCACTTCATACACAATAAAAGTCGTGACAAAGTCAGGAAGTATTGCATCAGCTGCCTATACACCAACTGCTTCGACTAAACTGCCACTTTCACTTTCAATTATTCCTCCGACTGTTACTACGGGTGAGAATGTCACTTTGCTGTATTCGATCGGTAATAACCTTACCGGAAACGAACCATTGATCATCTCCCCAGTGATCAGTAGGACTATTTCGTGTCCAGCAGGTCTTACATGCACAGCTACCAAACTAATTTCTGGAGCGGCTAAAGTAACAATAGAGAGTGGCCAATTCGCCGTTGTCAAGGAAACGTACAAACTTGACGGCCCCCCAGACATGCTCGTGACGTTCAACGCGAGTTTTGCAGGTGCAAAGAGTGGTAATTTCGTTACCGCGAAGGCAACAATGATTGTGGTTGGATCGTCCCAAGGTCTCACCACTGGGATAGCTACAGGACCGTCAATTTTCCTTATTGTTCCAGGTCCCTTCGGAGACGCAGGCCAGAATGGTCTTTGGGGTGTCGTGGTCGTCAACCCTACAAATAGTCCGATGAAGGTTTCCAGGGCACTAATCACTGCATTCACGGCGGCGCATACAGGGGACACCGTGACGGTTACGGGTTGCAGCAAGACCGCACTAATTCCAAGCACCTCGGCGGAATGGACCTGTCCTCACAACAGTATGATCCAATGGAAAGACCTTACCACTCCCGAGACGCTCGCCCCCGGCGAAACAAAGTCTTTTCTTGCAAGGGTGCGACCGGGCGACTTGAGTATCGCGGAAGAGCCAGGCGCCACCGTAGTGGCCACCGTGTACACCGACATTGGGATATTCACACGAACAGGGTTTACTACGGCTATGGGTGACAATAACAATCCGTTGGGTGCTGTATATCTGACAAACACCAACGGCACAGGCACCGGAGGGACTGGCGCGCTGAACAATGCCAACATGCTTGGTCACAAGTCTAACATTCCACCTAACTCTTACCAGTCATTCCATGTGGCAATTGCGGATCTCGATACGGATAGCGGCACGTACATTAACGGGGGTTTAAGGCTAATCATCAATGTACCTCCAGGTTTTAGCGGAGTGACAGTTACCTCTGCCGTCAACCTAGGCACTCCTACAGTAACAATGCGGGCTGATGGAATTACCCAGATAATAGCTACGACGGCGTCTTCGTCATCGGGACGCTTGGGCAATAACAGCTCGGGGGAAGCAATGGTACTGAACTTCCACGCCGTCACTCCTTCACCCGCTGCCGACACGACATACATCATGTTTGCTTTCATTGACGGGCTGACTAACGCGAGTCCCCAGATTTCGGCAGGAGCAGTAGCCGAATTAGCTCTCGAGATAGACGTTCCTTGATATTGGTATGCGATCCGCTGCATGGAACAAGGGGTCCTGCACCCTCCAATAACTAAAACGTGACCACAGCGTTGCTGTAATTTCATGTATCCTGCCGTATGTCAGCTAGGTAGCTGATCTCGCAGTGCAGTATCGCTCGTTCGTTACTTGTGTTCTCAAGATCCATACTTGCTTTTATAACAAATCCTTCAATCTCAACACAATGACACACAGTAGAACGATCTTAGCGATCGCCGCGCCTTTTCTTGCGACATTGCTAGTCATGTCAGGGACATCATCAAGCCTGCCCTATGCTTATGCTACCGGTTATGGTCACGATGATTATGACGATGACTACATTAACAACATCATAAAGAAATGGTTGCTGAATCGCCTGAGCAACCAAGATCACGACGACATAAAGGAGAAGCTGAAAAAGCTGATAGAATTCGACGTCACGTGCGACCAGGACCAGCAGTCGAACCTTCCACTTGATACAGTGGTCACGTGCGAAGCATCTGCAAACGTCAAGGAACATGAGATATTCGAAAAGTACCCCATACTTGCCAAGATACTGATAAACATCTTTGTCAATGACCTTCACGTCACAGCAACCGACCCGTCAGGAGAAGTCGCGTTCCAGGAAGACATTGAAAAATGGTGGGACAACAAGCAGTACGATTCAAACGACGCGTATGGAGCAAAAAGCAGGGAATTCTCGTTCAGTCTCGATCAGCCAGGCCAATGGACGCTAGAAGTTGAATTCACAAAGTTCGGGCACGTGATCAAGAATTTTGACTGCTCGTTCTTTGTACTGCCAGAATCTCCCATAGGAGCATTGGCCATGATTGGCTCATCGCTTGCCTTGCTTGGCGGATTCGTCGGGC
>JANWIX010000107.1 GCA_025449675.1 Nitrososphaera sp.
ATACGAGTCTACAAGTCAGCCGCTCTGACCAGGCTGAGCTACATGACCTCGAGCAAGAGCTTTCGGATGAACGTAATTAATTCTTTCGCTGCTGGAGAATTTTCTTAATGTATTTAAATCGAAGTCGCATGTTATCAGATATTGGCAAAGTATCTTGTGCAGGTAGTAATAGAGAACAAACCGTACATCAACGATCCGGAAGGTGAGACGATTCACCGCGACTTGGTCGTCAAGGGAGGCTATTCCAACGTTTCGTCCGTCAGGTCCGCCAAGATGCTAAAGATGGTTGTAAGCAGCAAGTCGGAAAAAGATGCGGAACAAACAGTGAAAAAACTCTGCGAGGAATTGCGCATATTCAATCCTGTCGTCAGCGATTGTGCGGTAAAGACATCGTCGAAAATCTGATCGCCTTTGCGTTAGTCGTCGGTGGGACAGGCCTGCTTTTAGAAAAACAATCTCCCGGACGATCCGAGTACTGTAGCGTCCTGCTAGTGCTTGTCGTGGTCCATAGTCGCTATGACATTGTCGATGCTATTTGAATCGCTCAAAGCACCTTCAAGCAGGAGCGTAGTTCTCAAGTGCTTTGCAAGGTCTGTCACGGTGATTATGCCAACTATCTTGCCGCGTTCCATAATGGGAAGCCGCCGTATCTTGTGATTGACCATCCTCTGGACGGCGACTTCGATGGGTGTTTCGGCCTCGGCCGTGGTCAGGATCTTGGACATGATGTCCTCGACAATCACCTGTGATATAGCAAGTTCCTTCGCGCAAACCTTTTTGATAAAATCTCGCTCTGTTACTATACCTACGGGGACACCGTCTTTGACCACAAACAAGGAACTAATTCCCCTGTCGGCCATGAGCTTGGCAGCCTCAAGCGTGGATTCACTACCCTCTATCATGACTATTTCCTTGGTCATGATATCTCTGACTACGCCGGCTACCACGCCAACAGTACTGATTCATTGAAAATAAAAACAATGCTGCCATAAAACGCATGCTGACGATAATTGACCACGAGCGACTAGTCGAGTCGCCAAGATATTAATACGAGTCAAGCACAGCTGCCTTTAGCAAACGATGATCAAGATCGGGATTGCCGTTTTTCCTGGCAGCAATTGCGATCGGGATGTTCATCATGTACTGAATAACATTATCGATGTCAAAGCAGACTTTCTATGGCACACTCACGATAGAATCTCGGGCTACGATGCGATGATAATTCCAGGAGGATTCGCTTTCGGCGACCGGCTTCGCGCAGGAATAATCGCGGCACACAGCCCAATAATAAAGGAAGTAAAGCGTATGGCAAAGGACGGAACGCCTGTATTGGGGATTTGTAACGGCTTCCAGATTCTGGTTGAATCAGGATTACTACCCGGCGCCCTGATGATGAACGACTCGCTTCGCTTTGTCTGCCGCTGGACCCAGGTCCAGGTGGTGAACAACAGGACTCCCTTCACAGGAAATTTCGGACAAGAGGAGATCTTCCATATTCCCGTAGCACACGGCGAAGGACGTTACGTTGCCAGCGCGCCAATACTGAAGGACCTGCGGAGGAAGAACCAGATTGTGCTGCAGTATGCGGGAGACGATCCCAATGGCTCCACAGACCTTATTGCGGCCATATGCAATGAGGAAGGAAATGTCATGGGAATGATGCCGCATCCTGAAAGGGCAAGCGAAAGCCTGCTGACATCGGACCGGGGCAATAATGCTATAGGTATTTTTCGGTCTCTCGCCTCTTTTCTGCAACAAGAGCAAAAGGCAATAGTGTAACTGCATGGGTGTCCTGACAAAGCACGAACTCGATTATCTTGAACGATCTCTGAAGCGCAAGGCAAACGAGACGGAGCAAGATATCGTGGGAGCAGAATGGTCAGAGCACTGTTCGTACAAATCTTCAAAAAACTACCTTAGACAGCTGCCGACGAAGGGAATACGGGTTGTTGTCGGACCTGGATACGACGCTGGGGTATTGGACATTGGGAATGGCTACGTCATTACGGTTCACATCGAAAGTCATAACCATCCGTCTGCTGTGGAACCGTTCGGAGGGGCAGCAACTGGCGTCGGTGGGGTGATACGCGACATAATGTCAATGGGAACGCGTCCAATCGCAGTCCTTGACGCATTGAGATTTGCGCCAATAAAAGGCGCTAGTAAATTATCAATGAAATCAAGGTGGCTCTTCAAGAATGTCGTAAAGGGAATAGCGGATTATGGAAACTGCATAGGCATACCGACGGTCGGCGGAGAGGTCGAATTCGATGAGTCCTTCAACGACTACTGCCTAGTAGACGTTGCTTCGATCGGCTTTGGACGCAAGCAAGACATTGTCGCTAATCAAGCCGACGTGGGTGACGTACTAGTCCTGGCCGGAGGTTCAACGGGACGCGATGGAATACACGGTGCCTCCTTTGCTTCAAAAGCGCTTGATGCGGAAAATAGATCCGCCGTGCAGATACCCGATCCATTCCTGGAGAAACTCCTTCTTGAGGCGACGATGGAAGCAATACGCGCAGGCTGCGTAAAGGGCATCAAGGACTTGGGCGGCGGAGGGCTCTCCTGCTGTCTGTCAGAGACGTCCGACAGCCTTGGAAAGGGCTTTGACGTCGAGCTATCCAATGTGAACGCGAGAGAAGGCGGAATGACGCCTGCCGAGCTGATGATATCAGAGTCCCAGGAACGAATGCTATACGTCACCAGCAACGAAAAGCTGCCTGCTCTAAAGTCGGTTCTTGACAAGTATGAAATCAGATATTCCATTCTCGGAACGGTGCAGGAACATCAAGATCTGGTCGTCAGGAACTCTGGGGGGGTGGTCGCTAGCATGCCTTCTCACCTGGTGGCGCATGCCCCACTGGCTGAAAGATCCTCAAGGCGTCCAAAATACCTTGACGCACTGAAATCTGTGAAGCGACCTGCGGTGCCTTCAGACCTTGGCATGGCTTTCCTGTCGCTTCTCGCTGATCCGACTATTGCGAGCAAACGCTGGGTCTACAACCAGTATGACCATGAAGTCGGAATACGAACTGTCATCAAACCTGGAATGGGTGACGCTGCGGTGCTGCGCCTTAACACGGACGACAAGCTGGTTGCCATTAAACTGGACGGGAACTCCAAGCACTGCTACCTTGATCCCTACCAGGGAACGCTGGGCTGCCTTTCTGAAGGCCGGAGAAACGTGATATGCACTGGCGCCGAGCCTATTGGAGTAGTGGACCATCTGCAATTCGCAAGTCCAGAGGATCCGGAGGTCTTTTGGACATTTACCCAAGCAGTGAAGGCGATCGTTGACTATTGCAATTTCATAGAGATCCCTGTAGTCGGCGGCAAGGTGAGCTTTTACAACGAAACTGCAAAGGGGCCAATCAAACCTTCGATTGTCATGGGCACTTTGGGTCTGATAGAAAACCTGTCACACGTTACGAAAACCACATTGTCTTCTGGCGATTCTATATTCATCATAGGACACACTGCCAGCGAAATGGGCGGATCAGAGTATTACGAATACCTGCATGGTATCACCGGAGGCGCGGTTCCCAAAGTAGATCTCGAGCAAGACAGGCATAACGGCGACGCGACACTCAAAGTGATAAGGGACCGTTTGGCGCGTTCCGTCCACGATTGTTCAAAGGGTGGTCTGGCAGTAGCTCTCGCAGAGATGGCGATAGCGGGACGGACAGGGCTGAGGATCGACTTGGATGCCATCCCGAACTCCTGCAAGAGCCCGGATGACCTTTTGTTCTCGGAGTCTCATTCTCGTTACATCGTTGCAACGAGCAAACCGGACCAAGTCCGCTCCTTTCTGTCATCCGAGGGCGTGGTGTTCGATCAGATAGGCAGGGCAGAAGGCACCACCCTAGAGTTCTCCAAGGGCAGGAACCGGATTGTAAACCTGCCACTAGGAAAGGCCGAGGCCGCTTACTATTCACTCGAAGAAACCATGAAGTAGCCAGAAGATACATTTTTTAGCTCAAACAGCCAATCGTAGTACTGGTCTTCAGCAATGTCTGGCGTTCTAGCGATATCGAATGCAATCTGTGATGGTGTGATAATTAATGGTACATGAAAACTGTGGAGTTGTCGGAATCTATTCTCTGGATGGCCACAACGTTGTACCATTTGTCATAGATTCGCTTCGCGCGCTCCAGCACAGAGGGCAGGAAGCGTGGGGCCTGGCAGTTCCTGGCAAAAAGCCCTACAGACAGCTGGGGCTGGTTTCTTCTTCTGCGGCTGAATTTCAACGGCTGGTCAAGAGCTACAGGTCTCCTGCCGCCATAGGGCACGTCAGGTATTCTACTTTGGGCAAGAGCACGCTGGAAAACGCTCAGCCGCTCAAGGTCAAAGATCTATGCGTTGCTCACAATGGCACGATAGCCAACGTGGAAGAGCTATCAGGAATGGTAGGTGGCTGCACCTTTACCCCTCAGACAATGAGTGACACTCTCGTTGCAGCCCAGCGACTCGTCATGCACCTGGAAGACAAGGAGGAAAACATGGTGGATGCAATGCAGATACTGAAAGGCGAGATGGTGGGCTCTTTCTGCTTTACCTTTCTGACTGATGCTGGTTCAGTTTACGCAGCGCGAGACACGCGCGGATTTCGCCCGCTTGTTCTTGGGCGTCACAAGGAAACCAACACGTACATGGTCGCCTCTGAATCGTGCGCCCTTGCTGCCGTCGGCGCACAATTGGAACGCGATGTGGAGCCGGGAGAACTGGTAAAGATGAGCAAGGGCGGCATAGAATCACAGCAGTTCGCCAGTGAAAAGCCACATGCGCATTGTGCCTTTGAATACACGTATTTTGCACATCCATCAAGTGTCATGGAAGGAATCAATGTCTACGCCGCAAGAAAGAGAATCGGCCAGTATCTGGCAAAAAAATTTCCCATCCCTGACGCGGACGTGGTGGTGCCGGTGCCGGATTCTGCTCGCCCTGCCGCGCTTGGATACGCTCAGGAACTGGGGCTTGCATTTGAGGAAGGACTGCTAAAGGACAGGTACAGCAAGAAAGGATCGATGCGCAGCTTTATAGAACCGTATCAAAACAGCCGCCTGGAGATCAATAAGGGAATAATACCAATAAGGGAAGTGATCGAAGGCAGGCACGTTGTTATCGTAGACGATAGCATAGTGAGAGGCACCAGTTCTGCCGAGATAATCAAAACGTTGCGAAGGGTGGGCGCCAGGAAGATAAGCCTGGTGGTGACGTACCCGCCCATACGGTACCCGTGCTATGCCGGAATCGATTTTCCATCCCAGGAAGAACTGATAGCGTACCAACATGGCGCAGGAGAGGAATCGAATCTGAAAATAGGCTCAAGGGTGGCCCAGGTAATAGATGCCGACAATGTGGCGTACAACGACACTGCAAATCTTGCAAGGGCTATCGGGATGCCGGAAGAAGAGCTCTGCTTTACGTGCTCCACTGGCAATTACACATCACTGGGAATAAAGCCAGTCTTCAAGTCCCGAATAGAAATGAAGGGCGAATAGCATAGATCGCTTAAATATTGTCTCATGACATGATCTCCGCAGATGCGAACGATCCTAATTGTCGCATTGGCGGCGGGCATAATAGCTGTTACTTTGATTGCGATTGTTGCATCAACCATTCCTACAAAAGACTATGACCTGAGCGTTGATGCGCTAAAAGACGAACAGTCGCTTTTCACCAATGCAAGGGTGCTGATCAAGAATACCGGCAGGCTGCCTCTCACAAATATTCTGGTCGATTATGGAATTGAGAAGGAACCACTGATAGCCATATTGCAGCCAGGAAAAACGATACCCCTTTCGCCTCCAGAAGGCACGGTGCTCGACACCGTGACTGTGACAGCTGATCCTGACATAGTGATAGTCCAGGAATATCGCGCTCCGATCAAATTGCCCGGCATGATCGGTTCGTGATGCGTTTAAATTATCTTGGAAACAATTGCAGACACTCAGATATTGAACAGAGACTCACATTCAGATTCCGAATTAAAGGAATTCTTTGCCTTGAAGAACATTGCAGTTGTAGGCATGTCAAGCCACGGCGGGAAGGCCGCGCAATTTGTCCCAAAGTATTTGATCAAGCATGGCTACAACGTAATCCCTGTCAATCCTTCCGTTACAGAAATCCTTGGCAGAAAATCGTTTCCTTCTGTCAGTAGCGTCCCAAATGACATCGATGTCGTTGACATCTTTAGACCTTCTGACGATGTCCTGCCGGTAGTAATTGACTCGATGAGGAAGCAGGGAATCAAGTTGATCTGGATGCAAGAGGGTATTTACAGCAAGCAGGCTGAGCAAGTCGCAAGAGCAGAAGGGATCGAGGTAGTTTACAACAGGTGCATGATGGCCGAGCATATGCGGCTCTTCTCGGACACGGACTAGGTTAAATTAGCCGGTCTGCTACCGTTGGTCGAATGTCCTCGAGCATGGAAAAAGTTCTGGATCGCGTGAAGCCACTTCTGGAAGAGATTGGAAACAAGGAGAGTATTCACACGAAACTAGGCTTTGACGAAGAGGCAGGGATCATTAGGATTTACGGTGAGGGCTCTGATAGCATCAAACGGGCACACTCGGGGTTGTCAGAAGTACTCGAGCTTGCCTATACTACCGCAGAACATCATCCTTACTGGTCATTGCTCTATCATGCGAATGAAATCGCAAGAACGACGCTGGAAAAGTGGGAATCAGATCTGACATCGGATCAGGTCTCCGAAATGTCATGGCGCTGCGACGAAATCAAGATGGCACTTGACCGACTCGGGAACAAACACTAGCTCGCGTGCATTGACCAACAGATTATAAGTAATAGCAGCTGAAATCCACCACGATGATAAAGATAGGGCTTATCGGAAAAACCAATACCGGCAAGACCACGTTCTTCAATTCTGCCACACTTTCAGCGGCGGAGATTTCGAATTACCCCTTTACCACAAAACAGGCCAACGTGGGCAACGCGCATGCCATAACTCTTTGCGTCCACAAGGAATTCAATTTGCAGGACAGCCCCAGGAACTCGCGCTGTATAGACGGGTGGAGATTCATACCAATAGAACTAGTGGACTTGCCAGGTCTTATCAAGGGAGCCTGGGAAGGAAAGGGACTCGGGAACCAGTTCTTATCCATAGCAGCCCAGTCGGACGCGTTGCTGCACATTGTCGATGCATCTGGCAGCATTGATGCGTCTGGCAAGATTGCAGAGCCTGGAACTGGAGACCCGATAGCAGATGTCGCAGATATTGAAGAGGAAATGGTGATGTGGTACCTGAAACTTTTCGAAGCGAACCGCGACAAGATATCCAGAGCTGTGACCTCAGCAGGGATGGACATCGTACCGGCCATCACCGAGGTTTTCAGGGGCATAGGGGTCAGAGAAGATCATGTCAGGCTGGCGCTGGAGCAGAACAAGCTCGTCAATGTAAAGCTGGATGACTTTGGGCCTCAGGAATCAAAGGATTTCTGCTGGAGCCTGCGCGACATATCCAAGCCGACACTTATCGTCGCAAACAAGGTAGATCTGCCGACCGCGACTGAACATTTTAACCGCCTCCGTGAGGAATACAAGGACGTAATAGTGATACCAGCGAGCGCGGACGCGGAATTGACGCTCAGGAGGGCGGAGAACAAGGGCGTGATACGCTACATCCCAGGCGATGAGCGCTTTGAAATTAACGATCAGACAACTCTAAACGACAAACAGAAATGGGCGCTCAACTTCATACGAAAGGACATCCTTGGCGAATACATGCGCACAGGAGTCCAGTTCGCCATCAACGTAGCGGTATTCAAGTTGCTGAAAATGAATGCGGTATATCCGGTTGCCAATGCGCAGAACTTTTCAGACAAGCACGGAAACATTCTGCCGGACGTTTACCTGATGCGATCCGGTTCAACGGTTGAAGATCTTGCCAGGGAAATCCATAGCGAACTGGCAAAGGGCATGCTCTACGCGGTTGACGGCAGGGACGGTCTGAGACTGCCGCTCAACTATCACCTGAAGGACCGCGACGTGCTTTCGATAGTTTCCGCAAGGGCAAAGAAAAAGTGATGGCGAAAGTGGCATCAACTTCTTTGAAGCACGACATCGAGGACATGCTTCGAAAAGACCCATCGAGAATGTTTTCAAGGGAGGAAATTCTTAACTTGCTCGCAGTCAAAAAGAAGGACAAGGAACTAGAGCAGCTGCTCGCCGAGCTAGAGGTGGCAAGCTCACTAAAGGAAGGAAACAGATCTGACATTTACGCGATTTGCAAGGGCGGAACAGTTTACTACAAGTGGAATAAAACGTCCTAGCTTTCCGGAGTTACAATGATGTTCTTCAGTGAAATGTAAACAGCAAGATACTTGAAGCCCCGTTCAGTTGTTATGTATGCTACATGCCGTTTGTCATCGTCGGCCAGCTCTGTGATGAGCTTTCGCTCGAGCAGCTCTTTGAGGTAGTTGTTCAACCTCCCTCTTGCCAGATTAGTCGCTGCCAGGAGTTTGTCCTTTGTTGTGCCTCCGTTCGCGGTCTCGAGCATGATGGCCACCTTATCTAGCCCGCTCTGATTCTTCACAGAACGAGGCATGGAATCTCTGTATTTGTCGTAATTGAATGAAGTCCGTAGACAAACCGGTAGATTTTGTTTGATAATGAGAAAATGGCTATATTACCATGCC
>JANWIX010000108.1 GCA_025449675.1 Nitrososphaera sp.
AAGCCTGACTCTGACTTATTTCCTTGGCTGGTGGGGCATTATTCCCTCAATCGGCATTTTCATTGCCATTTCATTCTATCTGCGCCGGCGCACCATGGCCCGCATGGGCATGGGCGGCAGCGGCGGCTTTGGAGGCATGCTCGGCGGCAGCGGCGGGGGAATCAGCTATGTCTGCATCTCCTGCGGCCACAAGTTCAAGAGTGGCGCCTGTCCCCGTTGCGGTTCCAAGATGAGAAGAGCTGATTTCTAGGGCAAAATGACGCTAGAGCAGCTGCGCCAAAAGGCATTCTTCCAGAACACGGTGGATGTCTGGATCTCCTATTGCGAAGAGAGGCAGTGGGATTGGTACAACCTTGATGCATACAGAAAGTTCATCGGCCACCTCAATTCGAAGGGCATCAAGATGCAAAAGTTCCCACTGTGCATCAAAGAGTCAGGAGGAATGTACGAGCGAGGCAAGGACAAGACTAAGTTCCTGGACGAGCTTTCAAAGCTCTCAACAGACGACGCAGCTGCATACACCGTAAAGTTGAGCGGCGATGTCGTAGCGGCGATACGTTCGTTTGTCAACTAGAGTCTAGAAAAGTTCAGCTCGTTGACGCTGAAATTTAGCAGGAACCTCTAAAGCCAAAATCGATACGAAATCAATCAAAGTGGCTAACGAAGAGTTGCCGGTTGGAGTGCAGGAAGAGGACATGCCCACAGTTGGCGAGCCGATAGCTGACAGAGTGAGCAAGGTTGAGCAGTTCGAAAGTATCGTGGGCTATGACGACGTCAAAAGATTGTTCAACATGTCGCTTTCGTCAGAAAAGCCCGTTCACATTCTGCTTGTTGGCCCACCGGCTTCGGCAAAGACTCTTTTCATGCTCGAGTGCATGAAGCTGGAGCGCTCTTATTTCACGCTTGGAAGCCACAGTACAAAGTCCGGCATGATAGACTACCTGTTTGAAAAAAGGCCCCGCTATCTAATCGTCGACGAAATAGAGCACATGCCCATGAAGGACCAGACGGCTCTGCTGAGCCTCATGGAGACAGGGATTGTCTCTGAAACGAAATATCAGAGGACTCGCAATACCCAGCTAAAGACGTGGGTATTTGCCACAAGCAACGGGACTGACAGAATGCTGACTCCACTGCTGTCAAGGTTCGTCGTTCTGCATTTCAAGCAATATTCCTTTGGCTCCTTCCAAGAGGTCTGTACCCATATCCTCTCACGCGAAGGAGTACCCTCCGAGGTCGGCAATGCCATTGCGGATGCCGTCTGGACCAAACTCAAGTCGAGGGACATTCGCGACTGCATAAAGCTGGGTCGGCTTGCAAAGACAAAGGCCGACGTTGATTGGATCGCACAGACCATGAAGACCTACAAGGGCTGAAGTAGCGCGATCCCGTTCAGAAAAGAAAGGTTAAAAGTTGTTCAGGCGCCAGTGTCTGGCATAGCGAAATGGGCCTTGATCTAAAGCCACTGCTGTCTGCCGTGCCAATAAAACTGGCCCAGCTGTCAGGCAAGACCGTCGCCGTCGACGCATACAATACGATATACCAGTTTCTTGCGACCATAAGAGGGCCGTCTGGCGAACCCCTTGCCAACAGCAGGGGCGAAATCACCAGCCACCTGAGCGGCCTATTTTACAGGAACACTAACCTATTGATGGAGAACATTCGGCCAATCTATGTTTACGACGGTAAGGCACACGAGCTCAAGGTGCAAGAGATCGAGCGGAGAGCCAAGCTAAAGAAAGAGGCCACCGAAAAATATCAACTCGCGGTTGAGGAAGGCAGGATGGAGGATGCCCGCAAGTACAGTATGCGGACGTCGATGCTTACGGACAAGATGGTCGAAGAGACTAAGAGGATGCTCGACTGCCTGGGCATTCCCCATGTGCAGGCGCCTTCGGATGGAGAAGCGGCCGCGGCGCATCTGACAAAGAACGGCATGGCTTATGCCGCCGCCAGCCAGGATTACGATTCCATATTATTTGGCGCAAGAAAGTTGGTAAGGAACCTGGCGATAAGTGGCAAGCGCAAGGTTCCAAACAGAAATATGTACATCGACGTGGAACCGGAGATGCTCGAGCACGACAAGGTTCTCCGGGAAACGGGCCTTACGCATGAACAGATAGTTGACGTGGGGATCCTTATCGGAACCGACTTTAACCCGGGAGGCTTTCCTGGAATCGGCCCCAAGACCGCGCTCAAATTAATCAAGGAGAAAGGCAAACTCGAGAATATTGAGAAGATAGCACACCTTTTGCCAGAAGTGCCGTATGAAGAAATAAGAAAAATTTTTCTCAGCCCCGAGCTTCCTCAGGTTGAGAAGTTAGAATTCAAACAGGTTAACCGCGAAGGCGTGCTGGACTTTCTGTGCGTCGAAAAGAGCTTCTCCGCTGACAGGGTGAGCGGCCAACTCGACAAGTTGCAAAAGGCTGTAACCAACCGCAGCCAGTCTCTGGAGCAGTGGTTTGGCTAGAATCGGATCGAAACAGTGATCTATAAATAGAAAGGTTCGCGCTAAAGGTGATGTATTGGTGAATACAAGAGCATGGCTTGCCGAAGCAATAGCAACCTTTTGTCTTGTCTTCTTTGGCCCACTTGCAATCACTATTTCTGCCGAGCTGTTTGGGTCCGGGCTCAGCGTAGAAAGCATAGTAATGATTTCGCTGGCTCATGGCGCGGCGATTGGTATCATGATTTACGCGTTTGGCCATATCTCTGGCGCCCACATTAACCCGGCCGTCACCATAGCAATGCTTGTAACGCGAAACATCAAGGGCAAGGACGCCGCAGGCTATATCGGTTCACAGATAGTCGGGGCGATCCTGGCTGCAACTGCCCATATGGCCATTCTTCCCGAGGCAGGTGCCGCCGTTAATTTTGGCACGCAGGGCGGTCCAAGCGAGTTTCTGAATTTCAGCGCAGCGTCGGGGCTTGGAGTGGAGATCATACTTACCTTCTTTCTGGTTACAACCATTTTCATGGCGGCAGTGCATAAAAAAGCGGCGGCTGGCATGGCAGGAATCGCCATCGGGGGAATGATATTCCTGCTGCACCTTGTCGGCGTGCCCCTGACAGGCGCCAGCATGAATCCTGCAAGAACTCTCGGGCCGGCAATAGTCTCAGGACAGTGGGACTTTCACTGGATATACTGGGTGGGTCCGATTGTGGGCGCGGTGATAGCAGGGCTAATCATGCAGTACGTCTATGTGAAAAAGGCTGCAAAGGAAGAGGCTGCCTAGTCAGGGCGAGACGTC
Source organism: Nitrososphaera sp. (assembly GCA_025449675.1). Taxonomy (GTDB): domain Archaea; phylum Thermoproteota; class Nitrososphaeria; order Nitrososphaerales; family Nitrososphaeraceae; genus Nitrososphaera. The sequence continues at coordinate 3,252 of JANWIX010000108.1, forward strand.
AAGAGACCTCGAGTGTCTACGCGTATGAGGTCTCTCACCAGCAAACTTTCTTCGCATGTGGCCTGAAGGTCGGCCATGAAGCAGTTCCAGGAACCACGATTCATGCTCTATCTCTTCTTTGAGTATGTCCTTTGATATGTCGTAGGTGGCCGGGTCTTTGCCTATAGTCAGGTTGCAGAGTTTGTTCCAGTTTACAATGGCACCCTGTTCCGCCGCAAGGCACTTTTTCAGAATTTCCTGCAAGTTGTTGTGCGGTGTAGGCAGCTGGAGGAATTCGCATCCCGACATCCTGACAAATTCCATCGCGTCATTTGGGAGAATGCCGCCGAGCTCGTAGATCCTCTGTATGCAGGATTCAAAATGGCCCAGGTCCTCAAGCCGAGCGTCCTCAATAACTCCCTTTATCCCCTCGCCGTCAAGTCCGGTACAGTGGGCCCGGAGATTGGTAAAGTAATAGTATGCCGTAAACTCGACTGATGCATTGTAAATCAGTCCTTTGACAATTTCATCGACGTTTGCCCCGTTTTGCTTTAGCACGTTTATTCCCACGACGTTGATTTTTTCTTCAGACACTGCCTTTTCCCTACGACGAACCAGCCCACTGCCGCTAATAAATTTTCTTAGAGGTCTAGCAGGAAGCGAAGCGTGGTTTCGTTGTCCTGCTGGGAAATCTGCATTTCGTGATATGTTACTGCCTTTATTTCCACCTTATAGCGGTGTCTTTTGAGGTCGAGTTTCTCTCCCCCGACAGTCGCATCAAGGAAATAGCCGTTATTCTTTCGTATAGAGACTTTGAACTCTGACATCACAAAGCCGTCGGCCACCAAAAGAAGCATGACTTTGTCCAGCCAGTCAAACAGGAGCGAATGGAGGTCGTCGCCCCGGGCGCTTATAGCGATCTTTTCTCTAGGTGTGACATCGGCCAGGTCAATCATGGTGTCGTTGAGCCCCCTTGCGGCGTTTTCAAAGGCTTCCTCCAAGGTGCTGCCGTAGGCCTCTATGACGGCGTCCGTCATGTGGTCCAGATAACGGTAGCCGCCAGGCATTTCAGCCTGATGAGTCCCGCTGCAATTATTATACATTGATCACAGCAAAATCTAAATGGCAACGCTTCAACTGCTAGAGGTGTGGCGAAGCTAGAACTTCCCCGCGGGATGAGGGACCTTGGGGCAGAAGAGTTTGCCGACATTAGCTATGTCCGGGACAAGTTCAACGAAACCGCTAATGCGTTCAACTTCAAGTTGATGGAACCTTCGCCCCTTGAAATGTTAGCCACACTGGAGGCAAAGGGCGGGGCCGCAATATCAAACGAGATTTACTCCTTCAAAGACAAGGGTGAGCGGGAAATCGCCCTGCGGTTTGACCTTACTATCGGCCTTACCAGGCTCGTTGCTCTAAGGCGCGACCTAAAGATGCCAGCGAAACTGGCGGCGTTCGCAGGAGTATGGCGCTATGACGAGCCCCAGGCCGGCAGGTACAGGTATTTTCATCAGTGGGACATCGAAGTCTATGGGCCGTTCAGCCAAGAGTCCGACGCGGAGGTGATCGAATTTGTCCATTCGTTCTTCACGCGCCTTGGCCTCAAAGTCGTCATAGAGATAAACGACAGGCAGCTAATCGAAGAGTACATCAGGAAAAAGATGGGTGTTTCGGACGCTGACTTGATCCTTGAAATGTTCAGGGCCATGGACAAGGTTCCAAAGAAGGGCGCCCAGGCAGTGCTTGATGAATACAGGGACAAAATCGAACCTGCAAAACTTCGTCCGCTTATCAATTTGTCTCAACTTAGTGGCACTGCTGATAAGATCGAAGGCAAGTCGGACATTGCAGAAATCGAAGGCTGGCAAAAGCTCGTTGGCCTTATGGAATCTCTGGCTTCAAGAAAAGTTGAAGATGTGCAGATAAACCTAGGCATAGTCCGGGGCCTTGACTATTACTCTGGTATCGTCTTTGAAGTCTTTGAGCCAACCCCCGACTCGGGAGCACTTGTCGGGGGCGGAAGATACGATAGGCTGACTGATGCTTTCGGACGCAAGGATATCGGTGCCACCGGGGCGGCTGGCGGAGTCGAGCGGATAGTGATGGCCCTCAAGAGGCAGGGTATTCTAAAGAGTTCGGAGGCGCCACTGGTCTACGTCGCATTCGCCTCGGCCGAAGTGAAAGGCAAGGCGCTCGAGCTGGTTTCGACTCTCCGGGCTGCAAACGTGAAGACGGATTATGACATCCTTGGCAGGGCCCTTAGGCGGCAGCTAGAAGACGCCGCGGGAAAGGGTACAGCCCTGACAGCGATAGTTGCGCCCGACGAGATAGCTATGGGACAGGTGATTCTTAGATCCATGAAGGACGGGATCGAAGCCAAATGTCCCGTGACTGCATTGCGAGAAGAAATAGCAAGAATGCTCAGAGCCTGATCATTGCTGCACTTTTCATCTTTACCATTCCGCTGGGCTTTTTTTCATAAACAATCCTGACAACCAGGTCAGGCGGATCATAGCTGATGTACAGGTCGCCGGTTTCCAGCTCTTGCGTGTTGTAATTCACCTGGATCCGATCCTGACTGATCCCGGTTTCAGCAATCCTCTTCTTCGCCATGTCTACCAGCTCTTGATCGGATGTATTTGGTGCCAAAAAGACCTTTGATGTTTCCGTCACGTATTGTGACAAGTCCACCATCGCCACTGCGAAAAGCTGCGTTTCTGGACTATTAAGTTTTTCAGCAATCCCTGTGCAATGTCACTTTTTCCGGTAATATTCAATAACGGTCAGCAGCCAAACTAAAGTAGCAACAAGATATTTATGAGAATGAATTGTGTGTTTGCATCGAAAGTACCAGGAGTTTCTAGTAGTTGGTTGATGTTATACCTCACGACGTTCTTATAATCGGGTCCGGTCTAGCCGGACTTCGAGCAGCCATCGCGGCCGCGCTGGCCGACAGCAAGTGCGACATCGCGGTCATCTCAAAGGTGCAGGTGATGAGGTCTCACTCTGTTTCCGCAGAGGGTGGGACGGCGGCCGTGCTGTATGAAGAAGAGGGAGATAACCAGGAATCCCACATCTATGATACGATAAAGGGAAGCGATTTTCTTGCTGACCAGGATGCTGCCGAACGCCTGGTGCGTAACATGCCTTTTGAAATCTATCAGCTCGACCACTGGGGGATGCCATGGTCAAGGAAAAAGGACGGAAGGGTTGCGCAGCGAAAATTTGGTGGATACTCGTTTCCAAGGGCGTCGTTTGCGCAGGATAAAGTGGGCTTTTATGAAATGCAGACTCTCTACGACACCTGCCTAAAGTACGACAATATCCACTTCTACAACGAGTGGTTCTGCACATCGATACTGCGCGAGAACAATGCATTCCAAGGCATCACGGCGATTGAATTAAAGAGCGGGAACTTTACCGTCTTCAAAGCGCCCGCAGGAATAATATGCACGGGCGGCGCGGGGAGGATTTACAGTTTCTCGACCTATGCCTTTTCTTCAACGCCTGATGGACTTGACATGGCCTACCGTGCAGGGCTCGCGCTCAAAGACATGGAATTCGTGCAGTTTCATCCAACTGGCATCCTTCCATCCGGGATCCTGATTACTGAAGGCGCCAGGGGCGAAGGCGGATATCTTGTAAACAACGCCGGAGAAAGATTCATGCAAAAGTACGCCCCGGGCAAGCTCGAACTTGCCCCGAGGGACGTGGTTTCCCGCTCGATGATAAAAGAGATCCAGGAAGGAAGAGGTTTCAAACACGAGACAGGCGTTGACTGTCTAAAGCTGGACCTCACACACCTTGGTGGGGATCGAATCAAGGAGGTCCTTTCAGGAATAAGGGAAATAGGGATAAAGTTCTCTGGGGTAGACATCATTGACGAACCAATAGAGGTCAGGCCGGTCTGTCACTACATGATGGGAGGGATCCACGCAGATGTTGATGGAGCGACCGAGCTGCCCGGTCTGTGGGCGGCTGGTGAAGCGGCATGCAACAGCACACACGGCGCTAACAGGCTGGGTGCCAACTCGACATCCGAGTGCATCGTATGGGGCAAGATAACCGGCGAACTAGCGGCGGGCTATGCACGCGAACACAAGGCAGATTCTGTTCCGGAGGCGCAAGTATTGCAGGAGGAAAAACGGATATACGATGGCATCTTTCGGGGCGCTGGCAGCGTAAACCCTTACGAAGTCAGAAAACAGCTGACAGACACCATGGACGAGAAGGCGTACGTCTTTAGAAATGAGCAGGACCTTTCGGATGCGCTAAGAAAAGTCAGGGAGTTAAAGGCTGCGATGTGGAAGCATGTGGACGACAAGGCAAAGGAATACAATACCAACTTTGTCAATGTAATGGAGATAGATTCGATGATCAGGACTGCTGAAGTCGTACTTGTAGGTGCGCTGAATAGACGAGAGTCCCGGGGAGCGCATTCAAGGACCGATTACGCCTATAGAGACGATGTTAACTTTCTAAAGCATACCCTCGCGTATTTCGCGGGTGAAGGCGAGCCAAGGATGGCGTGGCATGCTGTCAAGTTTACGCGCTACGCGCCGGTGGAGAGGAAATACTGACTTGGAAAAGCTTTCTGATCGAAATAACCGTGAAGGAATCAAGGGCTGGCTGAACCCATCGCGGTATGGCTGGGAGCGGGTTTCATACTGGCTGCAGAGGCTCACAGGCGTTGGCCTGCTTGCCTACTTTGTAGCCCACATCTTTGAAACGAGCTCGCTTACCCAGGGACCCGATGCGTGGGCAGCCATGCTCGAGCTTACACAGACGCCACTTGGCCACTTGATACTGCTGCTTGTGATAGGAATGAGCACCTTTCATTCCGTAAACGGCATTCGGCTTATCTTCACTCAAGGCGGCAAAGGGCTTGGAAATCCTGGAAGGCCCGACTATCCTTACGATGCGGTTTCTCTGAACTATCGCCAAAAGTCCGGGATATGGATTGCGCTGATACTTGCGGGAGTCGCGATGCTGTACGGCGCCTCGGTCCTGTTTGGAGGCGAATAGAAGATGGCAATGCTTCGAGAGAGCCAAATAATGAAGATACACTACGTCACAGGGCTTGGAGCACTATTTGTCGTGGCGGTGCACATCATGATGCGCCTGATAATGCCCTATGAACTCAGCCTTGAATACGAAAATGTAATCGCGAATTACCACAACATTCCATACGTGATTCTGCTAGAGTCGATTCTGGTGCTCATCGCCATTCATGGGTTCAACGGGCTGCGGGTGATCCTGCTTGAACTGCGGCAAAGCAAGGCCTGGGAGGACGGCGTGACTATTCTTACAATCGCGGCGATGATGGGAATTGTAGCCTATGGAACGCGCACGATAATCATAGCAAATGGGTTGGGGTTCGAGTAGATGAGTGAACAAATTATCGAAAAGATAGAGACCCTGGAGAAAAAGAGGGACAGGGAGAAGAAAGAAAAGGAACATGTGAAGACCTCGGTCGTCCTCAAAGTCTTTAGGGCAAACAGGAGCGCCGGCGAGAATCCCCATTTTGATTCCATTGAAGTCCCTGTCCAGCGCTGGACGACGGTCCTAGATGCACTGCTGCATGCAAAACAGTACAAGGATTCGAGCATCGGCATACGATATTCGTGCAGGATGGCGTCATGCGGATCCTGCGGCATGAAGATAAACGGAATCCCGCGCCTTGCTTGCTACACCAAGGTCTCGGAACTCGAAGGAAGCACGATAACGGTCGAGCCTCTTGCCAATTTTCCACACCTCCGCGACCTCGTCACCGACTTTACGCAGTTCTTTGCACATCACAAGGAAATGAAGCCTTACGTCAGAAACGATGACAGCGACATGAAGCAGACGGATAGCTTGACAGAGTATGTGCAATCGCCCGAAGACCTGGACAGATTCCTGCAGTTTTCGTATTGCATAAAATGTGGGCTATGCTATTCTGCCTGCCCGACGGTTGCCACCGACACAAAGTTTCCCGGGCCCCAGGCTCTTTCGCAGGCCTATCGGTACTTTAGCGATAACAGGGACACCGCAACAAAGGAAAGGATGGACATTGTAGACGACAAGCACGGCATATGGCGCTGTCATTTCGCAGGATCCTGCAGTTCAGTCTGCCCAAAGGGCGTTGACCCTGCCCTGGGCATCCAGCTCTTGAGGGGCCACCTCCTAGGATTTTCGAGGAATGAGAAAAAGATCGCAGAAAAGCAGGAAAGGCTGAAGCGGGACTAGGCGGCCGGCTTTGGCGGATACTTGCTGTCGTTTACCTGCTTGTTGATGGCGTCGGCCATGAAATGATTGCTCACCGCGACCTTTACGTCGCTGATGCCGGGGAGCTTGTAGATGTTATCCCTCACGTCCTGCGCAATCTTGAAACCAAAGACAGCGGGGCAGAAAGGGCTAGTCAGGTGCAAGTCGACCTTGACATTGCCTGAACTAATATCGACCTTGTCAATCAGCTCGAGTTCCATTATGGAAACTCCTATTTCGGGATCAACTACTTTGGTGAGCTCGTCAAAAATCTTGCGTCTTGTCTGCTGCAGTTGCTCTTCCTGACTCATGCATGGAGATGAGGCTGGTACCTTATTTAACCATTGCAGAAATCAGAGAAAGAAAACATGTGCGCTGGAATACTCGGCTGGCACGGCCTTTGAGACTTCTCTACCGACCCGACCTCTTTCTGATTCGGCAACAGGCTCGATCAAATCCTTTGTTATGACATCTTTCTTTTGGCCGGAAAAATACCCCAAGACGACGACAAAGTGCGTGCTTCCTGTGCTAGAACAGAGATACAATAGTTCTCTTCCACCGTGCGGGATGGTGCCGCAGCCGGAAAGGTCTGCGGGATATTCTATCAGGTGCGGTGATCTCGACGCCAGAGCAGATTCCATGCTTTTGATTGGCAAAACGGTATAACAGACGGCTAGCTCATGGCTGTTTACAAACAGATTGACTGAAGCTAGCTTGCATTTGCAATAAAATATTAAATTAAACCACCAGTAATGCACAGTATTGTACAGGTCTCGGCCCAAGGGCACTCTGGATGATGATACACTTCAGTTTCTCTCTTCAATCGAGCATGATCAGTCGATCCTCTACTGTGACCTTATTGGAAGTGAGGCACATTCGATAATGCTGCACAGCATGGGTCACCTGACCCCGAATGAGCTGAAAAAGATCCTCGCGGCGCTGGAAAGCGCAAGGAAGAATCCGGAAAAGATCGATACCAGGGGATTCGAAGACATTCATGAAGCGATTGAGGCATTTGTCATTAAATACGCTGGCGTCGAAGCGGGAGGAAAAATGCATACAGCCAGATCGCGAAATGACCAGGTGGTGCTCGATCTGCGGATGAAGATCCGCGATGACATCAACGACATTTGCGCAGCACTAGCCGACCTTCTGGAGGGCCTGTTGGAAAAAGCAGATGAAACGAAGCAGGTGCCAATGCCAATGTACACGCATCTGCAACAGGGCCAGATAGGGACGTTTTCGCATTTCCTGCTGTCTTATGTGTCAACTCTCATTCGGGACATGGAGCGGCTTTATCTTTGCTACCAGAGGATAAACCAGTCGCCATTGGGTGCGTGTGCCATCGGAGGCTCTACGATTCCTATTGACAGAAAAGAGACTGCTGTCGCGCTGGGCTTTGATTCCATTGTCAGAAATTCTGTGGATGCGACAAGCTCGCGGGATGTATTTCTAGAGTACGTCGCCGTACTTTCAATAATGTCATCGTCACTTGGACGGATCGCGGAGGACTTTATCATCTGGTCCACGACAGAGTTCGGTTACATCGAGCTTGCCGATCGCTATAGCTCGACGTCAAGCGCGATGCCCCAGAAGAAAAATCCTGACCCCCTAGAGCTCGTTCGCGCGAAATCCGCTTCAATTGCAGGCAACCTAGTCACAATGCTGGGAATAGTCAAAGCACTTCCGTCCGGGTATAGTCGCGATATGCAGGATATCAAACCCGAGGTACTGGCGGCATCAACAAGAACCCTGGCCGTACTCAAGACAATGAACGGCGTTGTCAGGTCAACGCAAGTTAACAAGAAGAGGATGCATCAGGCTGCAAAGTCAAGCTATGCAGTAGCGCTTGATATTGCTGAGCAACTTGTGATAAAGAAAAAGATTCCTTTCAGATTGGCACACAGGATCGTTGGCAATATCGTTAGCGTTGCAGTGTCAAAGGGAGATATTCCTCTTGCTGATTTGAGAGCCAGCGATATCGCCGGGGAGATTAAGGATCTGAAACTTGACCCAAAGGACGTTGAAAAAATAATCAAGGAAATGACTCCGGAGAAATCCCTTCAGCTCCGGAGGTCTGTAGGCTCCCCTCACCTGTCAGAGCAGGAGGAAATGATAAAGATGATGTCTCAGGTTGCGCAGAACTACAAGGTCGGCATACAGAAGCGGATCAAGATGGTGCAGGGTTCCTTTGACAGTCTGGCAAAGTCCGTTGAGAAATACATGAAATCTTCACGATAATCGCTTTCATGCTCATTCTAACGCCGATTTCCTCACAAATGTGCTCTCCGATTCGCGTTCAGAGCGAAACAAATCGCTGATATTCGCTGTTTTAGTTGCGATAAGGTTTATATCTTATCCGAAACTAGTTAAAAGTCGCTTCAAATGTCGCTAATATCAGACGATCCGAACCACTATGCGCACCAGTATAACTGGATGGCTGAAAATGGCCAGCGCGACAAAAGAATCAGGATTCTAGACAGCACCCTGAGGGAGGGCGAGCAGCACCCCGGCGTTTCTTTCACCATCAAGCAGAGAATCCAGATTGCCTGGATGCTGGACTCTTTCGGAGTGGACCAGATCGAGATAAGCCCTGTAGTTTCGCGGGATCATTTGGAGGCCACCAAGACAATAATCAAGCAGGGGCTAAGAGCAGATATTGTTGCCCACACGCGTGCAATCAAATCCGACGTTGACATCGCAATCAGCTCTGGCGCGACGTGGGTGGCCACTTACATGGGCATTTCAGATATCCACCTTTCTGCAAAGCTAAAGATATCGCGCGAGGAGGCAAAGACAAGAGCACTTGAAGTTGCTGACTACATCAAGGCCCACGGATTAAAGTCAAGGTTTACGATGGAAGACGCCAGCAGGACAGAACCTGCGTTTCTTCTCGAAATGTGCAAAGAGATGAACAAGCGAGGCATCGAGAGAATAAGCATCCCCGATACGGTAGGAATCATGCGTCCACGGGGAATGTACAACTTGGTAAAGATGGTGAATGATAGCATCGACAAATCAAAGACATCGCTTGATGTCCACTGCCACAATGACATTGGGCTTGCACTAGCAAACGCGCTGTCAGGGTGCGAAGGAGGAGCCGACCAGATCCATACCACAATAGATGGTTTTGGCGAGCGAACTGGCATTCCGAGCTTGGCTGAAACTGCTGTGGCCCTGACGCTTGTGTACAAGTCAAACAACGATCTGAGGCTCCACATGCTGAGAGACCTTTCCCGAACCATCTCTGAATACACGACCCTGCCAGTACCTGAATCAAAACCGGTAGTAGGCGACAGCGCATACAAACACAAGGCCGGAACTCACCTTGCAGCGATACTTAGGAACCCTGCTGCGTACGAGATAATCGAGCCAAAGTTAGTGGGTAACAGGCGCAAGATAGTCTTTGGAGAGCTCGCTGGAAAGAACGGGGCCGCGTACCTGCTGTCGCTGCTCGGGCTGGAAACGGGGAAACACGAGGCCGAAACGCTGGCCAAGGGGCTCAAGGAATTGCGGATGGGCGACATACTCGAACTCTACCTTGACGACCGGCTCGAGAGAAAGATACTTAATGACGCACCCGTAAAGGTTAGTCCAGCAAAGGAGTAGATTGCAATGGTGAAGTGTCCAGAATGCGATGCCGAAGTCAAAATACCGTCCGACTCGATAGAAGGCGAAATCGTTACGTGTCCCGATTGTGGGGCAAGTTACGAGCTGATAAAGTCTTCAGGCGGGTTTAGCATTAAACCGGCTCAGGTTGTCGGCGAGGACTGGGGCCAGTGAGGCAGGGCGGGAAGAAACCAGATTCCTCCAATTCTCTTACCATCCTATACGACAGCATCAGGTGGGAAGAGAAGGCCCTGTATGAAGCCGCGAAGAAAAGAGGGATTGATGTCGCAAATGTTGACTGCAAGAACCTAGTGCTTGACCTCAATGGAAAGTCAGAGTTCTCGGGCAGGACAGTTCTTCAGCGCTGCGTCAGCTACTTCAAGAATGTCCATTCTACGGCAGCGCTCGAAGGTCTCGGTTCGCGCGTAATCAATCCACTCCAGGGGGCCATCATGTGCGGAAACAAGATGTACGCCCACATGCTGCTCGAAAAGGCAGGCGTCAGGACCCCGAAGGCAATCTCGGCCTTTTCCGAGGATGGCGCAGTCGCAGCGCTTGATAAGTTCGGCTATCCTGCGGTAATAAAGCCCACAGTAGGCAGCTGGGGAAGGCTCATAGCTCTGTTGCGCGACAAAGAGTCGGCAAGGGCTGTCATTGAAGACAGGGAACACATGTTTCCTATTTACCAGATATACTATTTTGAAGAATTTGTAGACCGGCCGCCGAGGGACATCAGGGCGATTGTAGTAGGAGAAAGCGTTGTCGGCGCGATTTACCGGTACTCTGGCGACGGAGAATGGAAGACCAACATGGCGCTTGGAGGACGCGCGGAGGCTTGCCCCGTAACCAAAGAACTTGAAGATATTTGCGTCAAGGCAACCCGCGCGCTGGGCGGCCAGATAGTTGGAGTCGATCTAATGGAGAGCAAGAACGATGGGCTGTTGGTCCATGAGGTCAACAATACCACTGAATTCAAGAACACCGTCCGGGTTACAGGAGTTGACATACCTGGGATGATGATAGAGTACGCGCTAGGACAAAAATAGGCAGGATTTCGATTGGTTTCGCCAAGCTATGCCGTAGAACTGCTAAAGAAGGCGCTGGAGCTATACACCCCTTCACGGTCTGAAGCGGCGCTTGCGAACCTGATAAAGGACAAGTGTGTAAACGAGCTTGGGTTTGAACAGGTCCATATCGACAGCGTTGGAAACATAATAGCTTCAAAAGGCACAGGTCAGCCTAGAATTCTATTCTGCGGCCACATGGATACGGTGCCGGGACAAGTTCCCGTTAGAGTCGAAGACGGGCACATCCATGGTCGAGGCGCGTCTGATGCAAAGGCGCCGCTCATAGCAATGCTTCTGGCAGCATCAGAGTTTCCGAAGCAGAGCGGGACGGTGATATTTGCGGGAGTGGTTGACGAAGAAGGCAACGCGGCAGGCGTGAAGCAGCTTGTAAAAAGCAAGCTGGGCGTGGATTACGCGGTTTTCGGCGAGCCGTCCGGCGTCGAAAACATCACAGTAGCATACAAGGGAAGACTAGCGATCAGATTAACCTGCGACGTCGGCAACAGCGCACACGCAAGCGCGCCGTGGCTTGCCAAGAACTCGATTGAGGAAATGTATGATTTTTGGAAGGCGATCAAGTCCGAGATAGAGCGCGTGGGAGCGGCCGAGAACAAGGCAAAGTCAATCAGCTGCAGCCTTACGGAAATTACTGGCGGCTCGAGCCACAACGTCACCGCGCAAAAGTGCAAGATAACAGTAGACATCCGAGTTCCAACAATAACATCGTGTGACAACGTTCTCAGCACCGTTGACGCCGTGATCACAAAAGTGGCTGCAGAAAAGGGAGTAAAAGCCACCTACAGGATAGAGGACAAGACAGAACCATTTGAAGCCGACCATTCATCTCCTCTTGTGAGGGCACTATTGCTGGCAGTACTTGACGTTCGGAAAAAACGACCGTTGCTCTTGCGCAAGACAGGGACAGGCGACATGAATGTCTTGGGTCACAGCTTCAAGATTCCTGTCATCACCTACGGTCCAGGCGACCCTCATGCCTCGCATACCGCGGATGAAAGGGTGAACATTGAAGAATTCGTCGCTAGTATCGAGGTCTATGAACGCGCGCTATTCCACCTTTCACGGCTCCATCATCTAAAGCGCACAAAGATGTAGCGGTATATATTGGCGCCAACCGTTGTCTTTTTCCATGCTGTGGTTCGTAGGGATCGGCATCAACGGTTATCGCGGCTTGAGCCTCCATGCTCTTGATATCCTGAAAAAATGTGACGTCATATACGTCGAACGGTTTACTAGCGCCCTGAGTGATAACGACATCGGATCGCTTCATTCAGTACTGGGTCTTGAGGTCAAGCCTATTGAGAGATGGTTCGTCGAAGACGGCCGTGAGATTCTAGAGAACGCAAAATCGGGGCAAGTTGCGCTGGTCACTTATGGAGACCCGATGATCGCCACCACGCACGGAGAGCTCCGGTCAAGAGCCGCAAGAGATTCGATCAAGACCTACGTGTTGCATTCCGCGTCTGGCATCTATTCCAGCATAGGGGAAACCGGGCTCCACCACTACAAGTTTGGCAGGATGGTAACAATGATGTCAGACAAGCAATCGGCCATAACCGTCTACAACGCCATTTTTGATAACCTTCTTTCGGGTTGCCACACATTGATCCTTACCGAATATAGCTCTGACGAAAAAGGTAGTACGTTTTATCTCAGCCCGATAGAGGCATTCAAGTTGCTATCAGAAGTCGAGGCTGATCAGAAATACGGTGTTTTTTCCGACAGCTCCTTTGCAGTTGTCGCATCACGGACTGGTCTGGACAACCAGCAGATATTATCCGGAAGAGTCGGATCTCTGATTCGCTCGGAATTCGGTGAAGGCCCGCACAGCTTGATCATAACCGGTCCACTTCATTTCACGGAATCAGAGACCCTCGTTTTGCTCAGCAGAAACCTTGACCAACCAACTGACAATTCACAGACCCTCCAGAGGATCTCGGTGCAGATGGTTGAACGCTACGCGCCAAAAGCGGCAGTAGCTGTTCAGCATATGCGAGAAATGCTGAGAGCCGAAACGGATGGCGCTGCTACAAACAAGGGAATGTTTGAGGTACTTGACAATGCCGAATACTATATCTCTGATTCAAGGCGCTTTCTGAACCAAGGAAAACATGACCTCGCAGTTCTGAGCATCGGATATGCAGAGGGGCTCGTTGACGCGTTGCGTTTTCAAAAGGGGATAAATCCCTGGGAAAGTCAATCTTGACAAATATATTGGAGCCACAGGAAATCGACTGAAGTGTCAGGCGCGCAGGATCATGAATTCAACCTTTTGATTCAGGGCAGAGTCAAAGAATTCAACAGCTGGAGGATGCAGAACCTTACAACCAAGCTTGATTTTTCCAGAAAAGATTTTTCCGGCAAGGACATTGCGGGGGCGTACCTAAATGGCGTGGTTGCTGATTCTGCCAATTTTTCTAGGGCAAACCTAACCGAAACGAACCTGGTTCAGGCCAGCTTGAATGGCGCAAATTTTGAAGGGGCAAAACTGACCGAAGCGTTGCTGATGTACACTGAGATGAAGAAGGCACTTCTTGTCGGTGCCGATCTCACAAAAGCAAACCTTATGTGGGCAAACCTTCAGGAAGCGGACCTTACCGGGGGCAAATTGTCGCAGACCGTCTTGGTTGAGGCCAACCTCCAGAACGCAAAAGTCGATAGCAGCAACAGATCTGGCGCCTATCTAAAGGATGCCAAGCTGGACGGAACTGCCTGGATTGAAGGCATCGAAAAGCATTAAGTCTTTGTCCGAACGTTCGGATCAACTGCTATAGGATTCCATGGACAATAGTACATATGGTTGACCGCGGTCTAATTCGTGACGCGACGTCTCTTTCCAAAGATTTATTAAGTTATCCGAGACCTTTTTGTCGTAGTATGGCGAGCCCTCCTACCGGAGGAAATGTATCTCGGCGTGACTTTCTGAAGCTGATGGCCGCCGCTGGTACCGTCTTGACATTTACGCCTTTTGTTGATTGGGGCAAGTTCTTGCCAAATCCTGCGGGCAATCAATCTATTAGAGCCAAGGTGGAGCTTGCAGACGGGAGGATTGCAAACGTAAATACCTTCAAGGTCAATTATTCAGAAGTCATCATCTACCCCAAGAGTGAAGATCCGGCTCTGAACAAGGAGGCTTTCAGGACGTGGCAGTTGATCAGGCTTCCGAAGGAACTTGGCGGTGAAAATACGGATGGCTCTGCATTTAGGGCTTATAGCATGGTCTGCCTCCATCTGTGGTGCCTCTGGAAATATTGGCCCCAGGATGGCAGGAAAAGAGGTGAGTGTCCCTGCCATGGCAGCATGTACGATCCACTGACGGGCAAGGCGTTTGCCGGCCCGGCCTCGCTTCAGGGACCTCCTTCAAACGTTCTTCCAAAACTTGATATCGAAGTCGAATCAAATGGCGATCTGGTCGTATTGCCTCCTGTGTGGAGTCCGAATGGGAATGGGATAGTGGGATTTGGGCGCTACCTTAGCGTATGAGAACAGCTTTGTAAGGTTCCTCCGGTGGGTCTATGCCGGAGTAGATAGGACCATCTTTATGGGAATGAAATTTACGCTCCCTGGCCGATTCGTAAGCCCGCTTGGCTTTCTGGGGATGCTGACCTTTGTGCTATTTATCATCCTTGGCATAACCGGCGCCTTGTTGATGTTATGGTACGAGCCTATCCTTGATAGAGCATGGCACAGCGTAGAGACCATCAACGATACGATTCCGTATGGCTTCCACATACGCAACATTCACTACCATGCTTCAAACGCGATGGTAATGCTGGCTTTGCTCCACATGTACTACCAGTACTTTAGCGGCCGATACAAGATCAGAAATGAGATACTTTGGGTGACCGGAATAATTCTTGGCGTGCTCACGATATTAGAGGCATTCACGGGTTATGACATCATTTTCAGCGAGCGAGCCGAGCTTGCAATCTCGATTGCTGCTTCATTGACGAATTCGATTCCCATTATGGGTCCGCAGATGAGGGAGGCCTTCTTTGGTGCCGGATTTCATGATTTTATCCTGCGCTTCTACACATTCCATGTGTTCATGCTGCCCATAGCGCTGCTCGGGCTGATGGTCGTCCACTTTCCGCGATTTCTCGTATTCGATGTCCCTATGGTCATGGCGATCTCTGGAGCAGTCACGATTACCGGTGGGGTGTTCCCTGTCGGCCTCGGATTGCCGTTTGAGCCTGAGATACCGCCAGGTATCACTGTCCCCGAATGGTACCTGACCGGTCTTTACGCGTTCCTGCGAACGATGTATGACAAGTTCATCACAGGCGTAGCGTGGCCAGGGCTGTTCATTTTCGCATTGCTGATAGTGCCTTTCGTCGACAGGTACAAAAAGTTCTCGTGGAAGGACAGACCGCTTATCACTGCAGTCGGCATCACCAGCCTTGCGCAGATTATCGTAACCACGTACTGGGGATTCTACATAGACCCAGACAGGGAAAAGGCGCTGCTTGAGCGGCTCGTAATCGACCCGATATTCTTCTACCTAGTGATGATAATGCTCGTGCCGCTTTCATTTGGCTTTACGTACATGATGATAAAGCTCGCCAAAAATGCAGAGGCGAACGCAAAGCTGCAGCCGAAAAAGGCCGCAAAAAGCTCGATAAACTTTTCGCAAAAGTGGCTGTACGTTTTGTTCATAGTTCTTCTTGCGTTCCAGGTATACCTCAACATCTCTGCTTACTATGCAATGCTGCAGGGCATGAAGAATTACTCGCTTTTCGTAATAGGGATAATGATGCTAGTTTTTGCCGGCATGTTCCACCTCTACAGGTACGGCAGGGCACTCGCGAAGGCCCCGCCCCCCAAACCGACTCCTCCAGCAACCGCAAGACCAATACATGCTGCTCCCAAACCCGCGCCAGCAGTTCCTGCTTCGGAGAAACCGCTCGCAGCACCTCCTACTGCTTCTGCTTCCAAGGTAGGATCGGAGAAAACGCCCCAGCTATCGCAACAGCAGAAACAGGCTTCAATTGGGGGTGCAGGGAGTGGCAAGAGTGCAGGTATTTCTGGTGAAGAGGCTCATGGATTTTCAACATCACTTGACAAGAACAATTCGAAGGGTCCGAAGACATGAGCGATCAAACAAGCTTTATGTTTGAAAATGTGAAGGTGGAGGCTAGAGTCCACTAATGGAAAATCATGCAGGGGGTATCAGCATTATCGCTTTTGTCGTAGCGCTTGCCGTAAGCATTGGCTACTACCAGTTCATTTACATCCCGGAAGCCAATGCAAAGCCGATAATAAAGGAAGAAGTGCTCAATCCGACTGACAGTACTATCATAACGATAGTGGAAGGCTCATCGCTTGAATCCAATCCTGATTTCTTTGTGAAAAAGGATGAACGCGCAACACTGGAAATTTCGAATATGGTGATATGGGAAAATAATGATACTATACCTCACACGGTCACGTCGGATAACGGCTACAAGGACGCATACAGTGGACTGTTCGATTCGCGCGCAAGACAGGAACTGGGAGGCGACGCCTTCGTCATGCCCGGGAAGACCTACGAATTTCTTTTCACAAAGCCAGGTCAGTACGCGTACCATTGCGAACCTCACCCGTGGATGCAGGGCAGTATCGAGATAGTAGAGAACTTTGCCTAGGCCTTTGTCACCCGAATGAAACGGACGTCATTAAAGATTTCTTTATGTTCCTGTATCAGGGAGACTCTAAACTTGACATTTGAGTCGCCCGAGGCTGGAACGTGTTTTGTCGTGGCCGTAAATTCTACAGGGTTCTTGCTACCAAGTTCGGTCTTGAAGATCGAAAGTCGCGCGTAAGGATGGTTTATCTTTTTTCCGTTGAGAAAAGTGTAGGAAAAGACGTCGCTTGAATTCTCTATCTGGGAGTTGATCACCAGGCTATCGAATCTGCCCGGGTAGTTGATGTGGACTTTGCCATGAAGCTCCTGTCCTGCCACGATCGAATCCTCGGCAATCGAAAGAACGACCTGTTTGTCAGAAGCCATTTCTCAACTGAAAATCGAATGTCGTGGATTTAAACTAATTTAGGTCTTCAGCAGTTCATAGAAGTTTTTAGCAAATGATTCAAATTTGTTGAGCGTGCCGTTACAAAAGGATTCCTGCAGCCTACGATGGATGTCTGATTCGGTGTGTCCCTGTTGCGAATCCGGAATCTATGCTTATGAATATGGCGGATGGACAGAGCGCATCTGCTGGGCGTGTGGCTATTACGATTCCGATATCCCTGCATTCAAAGAGTGTCCCCACCTGTTCTACGATATTGTCCGTAAGAACGCGAATTACTATCTTGTGAAATACGCGCGCTATGGAAGGAATAAGGGCTATTGACGAATCAAAACGCGAAAACAGACCGCAGTAACTAATTGAGAGGAGTTCCTGGACGGTTGAAACGGGCCTGAAATCGCATAGATATATTAAGTGAACTCTGGATAGTAACGAACTGGTTGCAGGGGCAGTCAATGCCGCAAAAGACTACCAACGTTGACGGCAATTCTATTCGCTACTTCGACTATGACTCTGCCAGGACTGCGAAGACGCTGATTCTTCTGCATGGAATCGGCGCATCAGCAGAGCGCTGGTTGCGTGTGATACCGACGCTTTCAAAGTACTATCGCGTAATAGTACCTGACATAGTAGGCTTTGGTTACAGCGACAAGCCCACACTCGAATACACCATGGATTTTTTCCTTGACTTTTTCAAGGGATTTCTTGAGAATCTAAAGATTCACAAGGCGTGCATGGCCGGATCTTCTTTCGGCGGCCATCTAGCGACCGAGTTTGCGATCAGGTCCAACCGCATGGTCGAAAAGCTCGTCCTCGCTTCCCCTGCCGGCATGATGCGGACATCCACTCCTGTTCTTGACGCTTACATAATGGCGGCCCTGTATCCTACATACGATAACGCAGTGAAGGCTTTTCGCGACATGGCATTTGACCCTAGTATTGTAAGCGAGGAAATCGCAAAAGACTTTGTGAATAGGATGCGCCTTCCAAACGCAAAATATGCATTCATGTCTACACTTCTCGGCATGAGACACGCGCCGTTACTTCCAGGCAGGATCGGGGGGATAATCTGCCCGACTTTGCTCGTCTGGGGAGATTCGGACAGAATGATACCTGTGCAGTATGCCAAGGAATACAGCGAGATTCCAAATAGTGACCTCGTGGTAATAAGGAACTGCGGACATACACCTTTCGTCGAAAAACCCATGGCGTTTAACAAGGTGGTCCTAAAGTTCTTTATGGGTAGCGATGTCTGAAAGACTAGCCTTCCCTTGTCCTGCGGCGGCGCTCGATAGGCACCACGATCACTTGCACAAGGTCGCCGTCCTCTATGCTAAGCGCCTGCCTTTCAGCCTCCGGAATTGAAATCCTTCCCCCGCTCTGGACGGTCGTCTTGAACATCGCATTATAATGCGACAGGCCTCGAAGAACCGCGAAATAATTTTGCATCGCGTCCTGCTGGATCGCAGTAAATTGATTCATAAAGTCCTTCTGGGCTTCGCCTCCCTTTTCAACTGCCTTCTTGAAGGAATCGACAGGATCTGTGGAATCACTGGAACTCATTTTTCTCACTTAAGGCACGCACGTCATTTATTTAACATTAATGCTGTCAGAGGGAAATTATGAAAAGATTCATTAGTGTTCAGGAGAACTGCTAGGAGAAACTGCACTTGCAGGACTCACTTCTCCAGAGCTTTGATCCTATAACGAGCATCAATAGCGGTCAGGCCTTCTTGTGGGAAATGATAGGGGACTCGTGGTATGGTATTCACGGCAGGCATGTCATCAAGATCAGTCAGGGTGATGCCGGGCATGAGTTTCGTTCCTTTCCCGACCTCCAGTCATGCGAACGATCGATTTTTCGACTGGATGACGACATTGATCGGATAATTTCCGAAATTAGTCGGGATCAGCTCGTGGGCACGCTGATCAAAGAGTACGCAGGCCTGAGACTGATGAGACAGGATCCAGAACAGTGTATCTTTTCGTTTGCATGCGCGAGCAACACAAACATTCCCATGATCCGCATGATGCTTCGCAACCTGGCTCGCAGGTTCGGCCATCGTGTTGTCGTAGATGGAAGGGAATTCTTTACGTTTCCTACAGCAAAGAAAATTCATGATGCCACTTTGGCCGAAGTAGCCGGATGTGGGCTGGGATACAGAGTAAAGGCGGTAAAGGCGGTTGCAGAAAGCATAGTAAATGGCAATCTTGATCTGGACGCCCTCCGGAAAGCAGAATATGAGGACGCCAAAAAGGAGCTTCTGAAGGTGTACGGAATTGGGAACAAAATAGCAGACTGCGTCATGCTTTTCTCGCTCGATAAGTTGGAGGCATTTCCCATAGATGTCTGGATTGCGAGGTCCCTTGCAAAGCATTACGATTACCTTTCAGATTCAAAACTTACCGGAAAGCTGAGTCCCCACCAGTACGACGTTCTTTCGGATATCGTGCGGGCATACTTTGGTGACTATGCAGGCTATGCGCAGCAATACCTCTTCTACCACATGAGACAACAAGCTCGCCGAAAGTGGTAGCAGAACCTGTAACCCTCATGGTTTGAAATCGGACTTGCTGATGATTCAGCACTATTCTCTACTGAGTCAAGTCCACAATACTGCGTCTGATGATAAGTTTGGCTTCAGGCGAAACGTCGTATTGTTCGAGAAGCACCCCCGGATCCCGGATCAGTGCATTTCGAAATTCTGGCTCGCTTGCCGCTTTCAGAAGGATTTCGCTAATAATCTCGGCTTCCTTTTGTCGAAATGCCAAGCAAAAACATCGAAGTTGAGGCTCGTATTTAACTTTGATGCACGATTCGTACATGGCACTGGTACTATCGGAGAAGTAAAGTAATCTTGACTTTCCGCTATAAAGGAACCAGATTTCATTGCCGCTAGGCAATTGAGTATCGGCATCGAGCTCGTAGGAGACCTAGGATACTTACTACTGGTATGTGCAGGAGTAGGCGCACTTGCCTACATCCTCAGGCAGCCAATGGTGCTCGGCTTCCTGGTAGCGGGAATCCTCATCGGCCCATTTGGTCCGTTCAGCCTCATAAAGGATACCGAAATGCTTAACAATTTTTCAGACATTGCGATCGTGCTCTTGCTATTCGGAGTTGGCCTGTCCTTCCCGCTTAGCCAGCTGCGTGCGATAGGCAAGATAGGTGCGGGGATAGCGGTAATCGAAGTTCTGGTGATGCTCCTGATAGGTTTCGCCGTTGGTGCAGGTTTTGGATGGTCATTCTACGACGCAATGTTCCTGGCGGCCGCTCTTTCTATAAGCTCCACTGCCATAATCGTCAAGGTCCTTGAGGAAATGGGAAAGCTAGAGTCTTCCTCAGCCATTCTCATGATAGGCATCCTAGTAATAGAAGATCTTGTGGCCATCGTCATCATAAGTGCGATGCATTCTGGCGTGGTAAGCGGGTCGTTTGAAGTAGACCAGATATTCATGACCATAGGAAAAATAGGATTGTTCATCGGCGGCACTATTGCGGCCGGTGTTCTCTTGATGCCGAAGCTCTTTTCCCTTGTAGCGCGACTGGAGCGGTACGAACTGACCATCATGCTCGCACTTGGCATGGCATTTGGACTTGCATTCCTATCCTACTCGCTTGGATTTTCTGCGGCAACGGGCGCCTTCCTTGCCGGCGTCATTATTGCGGGAAGCAAGTTTTCAGAACAGATATCTACAATGATCTCGCCCACAAGGGAGATTTTTACCGCGATTTTCTTTGTGACCATAGGAGCCCTCATGGATC
>JANWIX010000109.1 GCA_025449675.1 Nitrososphaera sp.
TCGACAGCGGTCTAGCCTTTACCATGAACGTCCAAGCAGGCAAAGCGAGCGCAGTAGAATCAGTATCTGTGACCAACGGCTAGAAGCGTTGGCTCTTCTCTTTTCTTTTTTTGAAGGCCCATGACTGCCATAAAGTCACTCAAACTAAGACTTTCGAACGACTCAAAAAAGAAGGAAGACGACGATTTCCTTAATGCATTCAAGGATTCCAATTTTGAAGAGTCAGGATTTGGCACCCAACTGGAAAGGGTAGCCAAGTATATCGACACTATTTCCCGGAGCGACTATAGTCTTGGCAAGATCCCCGAGGGCTACAAGAGCATACAGCGGTATCCGCTGGTGCCACCGTTCTGTTACGTCTCGATTCTTCAGAACTCGGACTTTTCGGATCTTATCTACAGCGTAGACGAGCTCATTCTGAACGAGGACGAGGTAAAGATCTATTACAGCGTCAAGGAACTATTGGAAAAGCAGATAGATTCTCCACGCATGCTCGACAATCTCGAAGCGAGTTTTACTTCTGAAGTCACAAAGCTCTTGAAGGAGCATTTCATAGGCGGCAAGACCCAGCCAGTGATGCTCGAAAAAGTCCGATACTTTCTAAAACGCGACATACTTGGTTTCGGACTTATTGATCCATTGTTCCATGATCCATTCATAGAGGACATTACATGCGGGGGTTCTGGCAAGCCGATCTACATTTACCACAGGGGCTATGAAGGGCTTCGCACAAACATTCTCTTCCGGGACGAAGAATTCCTCGACGGCTTCCTGATGAAGATGGTCCACAGGGCAGGCAAGCACATCAGCGCTGCACACCCCATAGTGGATGCGTCGCTTCCAGGCAAGCATCGTCTTGCCGCTCTCTACAAGAAAGAGGTTACCACGATGGGCAGCAGCTTTACCATCAGAAAGTTCCGTGAAGACCCGATCACGATCGTAGACCTGATCAACTCTGACACGCTAGACATCGACATGGCGGCATACATCTGGCTCCTACTCGACAACAAGAAATCGCTCATGGTCATTGGATCCACAGGAGGTGGAAAGACAACCATCCTCAACGCTGTCACCGGAACTCTGAATCCGTCGTTCAAGATATTCACTGTGGAGGATACAGCAGAGATCAACATTCCACAGGAGAACTGGTTCAGCCTCGTATCTAGGGCAAGTTTTGGTCTTGAAAGCCAGGGTGAGGTCAGCTTGTTCGACCTTCTAAAGTCAGGAATGCGTCACCGTCCTGACTATATCCTTGTAGGTGAGATCAGAGGTGAAGAAGCGTACGTGCTCTTCCAGGCGCTCGCAACGGGACACGGTGGAATGGCGACTATGCACGCCGACGATTCCGAGTCCGCGATAAGGAGGCTCATGCAAAAGCCTATGGACATCCCAGGAGCCTATGTGCCTCTCATGAACTGCATCATAACTATCAAGCGCGTAAAGCTAGCGGATGCAAGCGGCGGCAAGAGCTCAAAGAGAGTCATGGCGAGGAGAGTCACAGAGGTTACCGAGATCGTCTCCTCAAATAACGTTAGAAGTGTGTTTACCTGGGATCCGCAGCATGACGGGTATCTTGACAACTTGAACAAGAGCTACCTGCTGCCCAAGATCGCCACTGACACAGGTATTGACATGGATGACATCATGGCCGACATGAACAGAAGAAAGACGATTCTTACCTGGCTCATTAACCGGGGAACGAGGGACTACAAGGACGTCAGCAAGGTGGTTGGAATGTTCAACCAAGATCCTGACCGCTTGATGACAAGAGTGGAGAGCTCGTAGTGTCTATTTTCAAGTTCGCTCAAAGAAAGAAGCTCCGTCCCATAGAGCCAAAGAACCGGAAGCAAAAAAAAGTAAAGCCGAACAAGCGAGCTGGAGAAAAAATAGACAGGGAGCTTCCTTTCGTTATAACTCTGGTAACCATAATGGCCGCAAGCGGCATAACGCCTTTTGGCAGCCTGGTAAAGCTAGCCCGCTACAAACTGCTCCCATACATTATGAAGGAGTCGAGGCACATCGTGGGACAGGTCCACGTGCTGGGCGAAGACCCGCTCACTGCGATGGAAAAGAGAGCGAGTGGTACCGCCTCTAGGCAGTACAGAGAGTTGCTGCTTGGCTACGTATCGACCGTAAGGAATGGTGGAGATATTGCAAGCTTTCTCCAGAGCAAGATGAAATCCATTTTCGAGTACGAGACTGCTATCGCAAAGCAGTCGGTGGCAAAGGTAGGAGGGCTCGTCGATGCGTACATGATCATGCAGGTAATCGCGCTTAGCATGTACGTCGTGGTTGTCGCTCTGGGCTCAACATCTTCTTCAAGTGCAACTGGCGACATTCTCCCTGCTTCACTGTCATCGCCAATGTTTTCATACTTTCTAGTTTTCGTTATTCTCCCAGGAATATCCATGGTGATACTCTATGCCCTTGACAAGACCCTTGCGTCGTCTATCATCGGAATAAGTTCCTTGATGAAGCAGGGGCTCATATTTTCGCTAGCATCGCTTGTCACTTTTGCCGTGCTGACTGGAACTGGGATACTGGGCCAGATAATAGACCCGGCGTATGCGTTTCCGATATTCATCATAGCAGCGTCCGCGTGGCCAGCATACAAGTCAAAAAAGCTAGAGAAGAACATGAGAAGCATGGAGAACGAACTTCCGAGCTACCTGAGAGATGTTGCAGAGTCCAGAAAGGCCGGGCTTTCGCCAGAGAAATGCATCATATACGCTTCAGAAAGACTCCGTGATCCAGTTTTTGCCCGCGTAGTAAAGAACTTTGCGAGCCAGCTGGAATGGGGTGTCCCACTGCGCAAAGTCTACGAAAACCTGAGCGCATCTATCAAGTCATTTGCGGCGCTCATTCACTTCAGAATCCTTATTGAAGCCATAGAGAGCGGAGGAGGGTATTCCACTTCGCTTGAAATCCTGGCTCAGTCTAGCGAATCCGCCTACAACGTTGAACAGGAAAAGCAAAGCCTGCTCCGGCCCTACGTCATGATAGCATACATGGTAACTGCTATGACTTCTGTAACTACTCTTATGGTGGCACAGACTTTTGAGGATGTCACGGCAGGAATCTATACGAATACGGAAGAGGCTCCTCCGCCACCACCACCACAGGACGGTCCACTTTCCTCGAACCAGCTCTTTGCTATCGGCATATCGGCCCAGTCTTGGATGACTGGCTTTTTGATAGGCAAGATATCAACAGGATCCTTTGGCACAGGCTTTAGGCACTCGATAATACTGCTGCTTATCTCGACAATGGCGATAGTTATGACACAGGAACTGAACATCAGCCCATCGGTGCTTCTGAGGCCCCAGTCAGCACCGGCTGCAGAGTAGAAAGTCAGGAGGTCTGGCCTTCATGTCCATGAATGGTGGTAGATTACAAAGCGATTTGATTGAGGTTTGTAGTACGCAGCTACATGCTAACTAATAACATGAGGGATCACCTCAATCTCAATTTAGAGAATGGAGTCAGCCAAGATTACAGAAGTGTTCGGCGCTATATCAGATGATTCATCGCTGGAGCTTTTCAAAATAATTGCAGGTAGCAACGGTGCAAATAGCGATCTTCTCCGGAGCAAGATGACGCTCACCAGAAAGCAATATTATTCCCGGTTATACCGATTGTCACGCTGCGGCCTGATAAAGAGGAGGGACAACAACTACTTCCTGACTGCATTTGGCAAGGTGCTCCACGATGCGCAGGGCACGATAGAGAACGCGCTGAGCAACTACTGGAGAATCAAAGTGGTTGATACGCTTGATGTCGCTGACGGCGTACCCGCAGAAGAGCAGAAGAGGCTCCTGGAAACTCTGATCAAAGACCAAGAGATCAAGAGCATCCTGATGAAGTGATATAATATCGCCGCTGTGTAAATTTAGTTAAGACTTTTTTCAGCTTGAGAGTGTGTGAAGGGTCATCACTTACAAATACTATTCTTTTGGAGAGATAGATCAATCTCGTAAATGACAGTAGACCCGTCGGGTAGCCTAAACCAGGTTATCGACACCATCTTTCGCTCATACGAGGATGTTTCTTACCTTGCGGTCGTCGACGAAAAGCTAAAGGTGATAGCTCAAAAAGGATTCATTGAACTTCACCCATCAAAGCTGCACATTCTCCATGTCCAGGCAGCGCTTCTTGTAAACATGTCTTCCGTCTGGTCAGAGTCGCTTGGCGATTTGGATTACATCTGCGCCTCATTTGATTCAAAATCAGAGATCATTGCGATGCGCCTTCCGGGCAAGATGCAGGTGGTAGCCGTCCTTTCCTCTGTCCACAAGAAGAACCTTGAAGGCGTCAGGATGGGTATCATCGAACAATTCAGGTCTATTAGAGTCGCTTCCTAGACTCGCTGTGCGCGAAGCATTTTGAAGTGTTTGTGGATCAGTGAGCCGTACTGGAGTGCCTTTTTTGGCTTCATCGCGGATTCTCTCGGCACTCCAATTTCCAGAGCGATTTCCCTGAGAATGTGCTTCCTTACCATGTCGTCGGGACCCTTTATCTTTCTGTCAATGGGGATCAATTTTGCAAATCGGACAAATTTTTCAGACAGGAAGGGCTGTCTTACCTCCACTCCGAATTGCTCGGCAATGCTGGAAATCTCTGCTACAAGCTCTAGCTCACTTGCGATCTTTTCTCCCATCAGTTTCATCAGTGCGGCCTCTCCCTGATCATAAGCAGCGCGGTACCCGTTGTAGCCGCAAAAAAGTTCGTCGCAGCCGTTTCCGCTAAGAACGATGTCCAGACCCTCCTCCCTTGCAACCCTTGAAACGTACAGATATGCCACGCAGTTTTCCAAATGGGAAGTGTTCGCACAGCCTGTCAGTTCTTGCACCGTTTGCAGCTTTCCCGAAAAGTCGTCATCCGCTATTTCGAAAACGCGTTGCTTAGTCCCCATCTTTGCAGCTATCGTACTTGAAAATTGGATATCGTGCGAGCCTGAAAACCCTACGGTTATCAGGGTGATTTCTTTGCCAAGGTTCTGACAGATTTTGACAAGCAGCGAGCTGTCGACTCCACCCGAGAAAGCTAATCCGACCTTGGCCTCGGGGGCTGTTTCTGACACTGCCTCATAAAGCGCGTTTCTGAGTGAGTCGAGCAACAGGCATTGAATCGCAGCGCCCAGATAAATGCAAATCTCCGATGAGGAACTATAATTTATATATGATCTTGCTCAATTTGCTGCATCAAAAAAATGCCCACTGAAAGGGTCGTCCTTGATAGCGACCTTCGATACATCGATCCAAGAGGCAACCTCGTCCGCACCAGAACCGAATTCTCGCTAGCGCAGACACTATCATTCATCGGGCAGTCCTACCAGTACGATGCAGAGATAGAGCTGCTAGGAGGCAAGTCTACTAGGATAGACTTCAAGGTCGGTTCGAACAGGTACATCGAAGTGATCGATTCTGACAATGATGCGGCCAAGTTCAAGAAGGTGCGAGAGGAGAGGCCGGATCTAGACATAATCGCGGTGGGCCATTCAAAGTACGCAAGCAAGATAAGTGAAATGGAGTCGATGTTTTTTTACGACGGGCCTGACCAGATGCAGACTGGCTCGATCTTTATAGAGGACCCGTCACTGGCGTTTGACTACGCGCACATTCTGCCTCTTGTAGAGAAATGCTCCGTCCTGCACGGTCACACCTCGACTGTCATGGTAGAGATAATCGGCAGCATGAAGGATAACCTTGTGATAGACTTTGGAGATGCAAAGAGGATAATCAAAGAAGCGCTCGGCGCGATTGACCACAAATTCTTTATCAACAGGAAATACCTGCTAAAGGATGACGACCTCCATTACCACGTTGGCTTCGAGGGCCCCAAAGGATATTTTAACTTGCAACTGCCAAAGTCGACGACGTACCTACTTTCGGGCGAGGCAACGGTGGAAAACCTGTCCTCAGAGATAATCCGGCTCTTGGCGCCCAGGATGCCCGCCAATGTGCAGGCACTTGGCGTTTACATATACGAAGGCGTCAACAAGGGGGCACACATCATAGCCGGAGTAAAGAAAGAGGGCTAGATGGGCGACAAGGCGCTCGTGCTGCTCTCAGGCGGACTTGACTCCGCCACATGTCTGTACTGGGCAAAGCGAAAATTTTCTGTTGTCTATGCCATCACATTCAATTATCACGGGCGGCTGCAAAGTGAAAAGCGGGCGGCTGCAAGACTTGCAAAGGCTGCGGGCGTTGCAGATCTCATCGAGATCGAACTGCCTTTTGTAAAGGAGGTTTCAGATTTTCACGGCGGCAAGTTCATGGCAGGCAACGGGGATTCCGCCGGCCTCTGGTCATCCTATGTTCCGGCTCGGAACATGATGTTTTATTCAATAGCTGCACACCACGCGGAATTTTTGGGGGTCAGATGGATAGTCGGCGGGCACAATCGACACGACGTCCAGTTCTTCAAAGATTCCTCAAAAGACTATATCGAAAAGATGAACTTTCTCTTGAAGAGAGGCTGCCTCCTGTGCAA
>JANWIX010000110.1 GCA_025449675.1 Nitrososphaera sp.
ACAGTGCGCTTTGTTCAGTCATACCAATTCCATTATAATCCGGCAGGCACAAGATTCAATCATTGCCCTTTGATGAATCCCTGCTTAGAATTGCCAAGGGAGAATTACTAACAGACGACTGGAGCAGAACCAGCTATTCTGTGGACGCCAGCCATTACGAAGTAATGCCGTCTGCGATCCTCTGTCCGGCTGATGAATATGACGTCCAGCTCGCTTGCAAGTATAGCCACGACAAGAAAATATCGGTGACTGCCAGAGGTGCCGGAACGGGCCTCCTCGGCCAGTCGCTTTCAGACGGCGTTATTCTTGATTTTACAAAGAACATGAACAGGGTGATCGAAGTTGGCGAAAACCACGTAGTCGTTCAGCCTGGTATCGTAAAGGCCGTCCTTGACCTGGAACTGAGGAAAAGTGGCAAGTTCCTGCCACCTGACCCTGCCAGCAGCAACTACTGCACGGTAGGCGGAATGATTGCAGACAACTCTAGCGGGGTGCATTGTCTCGGGTATGGAAACACTATTGATTTCCTGGACGAGGTAAAGACCGTGTACGCCGATGGCACCTTTGGTCATTCAGCAAAGGGGAATTGTGATCAGAAAATGCTCCAGCTTCGAGAGCTGCTTCTTTCCAACCTGTCCTCCGTTGAAAATGGGTTTCCTCGGGTGAGCAAGAATTCCTGCGGTTATCGGCTCGACGCTGTCGTGGAAGGGGGCGATTTCAATCCGCAGAGGGTGTTTGCCGCCTCGGAGGGAACTCTCGGTATCGTCACCCAGGCGCAGCTCAGGATCCTTGACATTCCCGAACGCAGATCTCTTTTGGTTCTCGGTTTTCAAGATCTACTTGCCGCGCTTCGCATTGTTCCTGCAATTCTAGAATTCTCTCCCGTTGCGCTGGAAATGATGGACCATACAGTGTTTGCCCATGGCTCTTCTGAATCAAGCGGACTGGGCTGTCTGCTCTTTGTGGAATTTGCCGGCGAAAAAGCCGAGCCGGAAAGACGGATGGAATCGTGCAGGCGGAGAACCACGGGTACTTGCACGGTACTGGAACACGCTTCAGACGAGCAAAGCATCGCCAGGATATGGGGCGCAAGAAAAGGTGCGCTGAACAATATCATGAAGCTGACGGTAGGCAGCAGAAAACCGATCGGGCTGATAGAAGATACCGTGGTTCGCCCACACGAGCTCGTCGACCATGCAACTGACTTGCTTGATACTTACCGGGATCATAAAATGAAATATGTCATGTATGGCCATGTGGGAGATGGCAATATGCATACGCGACCTCTAATAGACATCTCTTCAGAAGAGGAAACCGGACTAGTAGAGACAATTGCGCGCAGGATATTCTCCAGGGTGGTAGCAAACGGCGGTACGATAACCGGAGAACACGGAGACGGGATAGCGAGGGTTCCCTTCATAGAACTAATGTACGGCAAAAAGATAACAGAGATATTTGCTTCAGTCAAAAAGTTGTTTGACCCGATGTTTAGTTTGAATCCCGGAAAAAAGGTTCCTATGCCAGTTGCGTAATGATTTAAGAATGACAACCCATAAATCCTGGACGTTTGAAATCGCGTTCCGCTGAATTCAGACGGCTGTGGGGGTACTCTGTCGGATTCTACGGTGTCTGGATCGCCCACATCGGCAGACAGACCGGCCTATTCGATAGGCTATCCAAGGGAACTCTGAGCGCCAAGGATCTTGCCTCTTCCACTGGACTTTATGGCCCCGCAGTGCAGGCATGGGCTTCTGCCGCAGAGTCGTACGGATTCGTTACAAAGAGTGATGGCAAACTGGAACTTGCTCCTCAAGTGGCAGAACTACTCCTAGATCGCTCCCATCCCGAGTACCTCGGCGGACAAATCGCATATCTGGCTCTTCGAAGCCTAGAGTTTGGAAAACTTGCTGGCCTGTTTAAGCAGGGAGCAACGCATCCTGTAGTGTCGAACTTTGAAGCCATAGAAGAGGCGACCCATTGGGATCACTTTGCGTTCCTAAATGCGATACGGCGCAACAAGAGTCTTGACCTGCTGCTACGAAAAGGGTGCAGATTCCTTGACGTCGGCTGTGGCACGGGAACCCTCATCGCAAAGCTACTGAACGAGTACCCGAGAACAAATTTTGTAGGCATAGACGCTTCAAGGAAAGCAATCGGTCAGGCGCGGAAATTGCTCGGGGCAAAAACGTTCAGACTAATGAAGGCAGAAGCGATGGCTTTCTCAAACGAGTTCGACATCGCTTACCTAGGCGAGTCGCTTTATTCAGCACAAAACAAGCAAAAGGCTACCGACAACTGCTTCCGCGCGCTGAAAAAGAACGGAATCATTGCTGTGATCGAAGGCTTGCTTCCTACTTCGGAGATACGAGCAGATGAAAACAAGTTGATAATGGGAATGCAGCTCGACTTCGCGCTTCAGGGGCACAGGTTTCTCACAAGTAAGGAAATACAGTCGATTCTGAAAAAGTCAGGCTTCAGGAGTGTGCGGTTGAAAGCCCTTGGTGGTGCCGTATACCTGATTACGGCTCGCAAGCAGTAGTCTATTCGGCGCCAAAAAAGCCTATCAGGTCAAAGCCTTCTGTCGCCTTGGCCTTTATTTCGGCAATGGATATCAAGTGGCCATCCGGATCCTTGATTATCATGTGCTTGCCAAACGGCTCCTGCGTAGGCTTTTTGTAAAAAGCTACCTTCTTGTCCTTCAATTTCTTTACCGTCGCGTCTAGATCACTAACCTCAAATCCGACCAGCATGCCAGCACCTGTCTTTATGCCGCTTTTCTTTTTTGCCGGGTGCAAGGCAAGCACTGTGTTGTTGCTAAAGAATTCGGTCCAGTCCTTGGATTTTGTCTTTACCGGAAGTCCCAGAGTATCCTTGTAGAATCTGACAGAGTTTTCCATGTTGGAGACCAGCAGTATGACGGCCCCTACCTTGCTAAATGACAAACCAGCGCACCTTCAAAAGGATTCTGTAGGGGTGAATTAAGAACTTATCGATGGGCAGTCCTCTGCGACCCGTGATAGGTCCAGCTAGCTAATCTGCACGACGAGCTGTGCATTCCGTTCCAGGACAAGATTCTCGTGATCCTGGATTTCGTTCCCCTCCGTGTCGGTGACTTTCACAACGTCGCCTGGATCCATTCCCCAGATCCGCAAGAATTCCCCAAGGGTGTATTCCCTATCGACAGTCGACTCTATGTGGATTGTTCCGCTCGAGTCGTGCGTGTGCATTGGAGCCAAAAGTCCAGACGACGGTCCGTACTCATCAAGGGAATGATCTTTCCACAATTCGGGGGTTATTCCTATTTCCTCGGGAACAACCACAGCTTCTCCTCCACGCATTAGCGAGAGGTGGGCGTGGATATGCATCACGAGGCTAGGGCTGGCATGAATTTCTTCCAGCTGAAAGCTCGTTTGATCCTGACCTGGCGCAGGAGAGTTTGGGCTACCCTCTGACCAATAAGTCTGGTACAATAGAAATATTGTGACAATGCCGGAGGCAGCTAGGCCAACTCCAGCCAAAGTGAACAATTGCTTTTGACTGATTGTCATGTCTGCTAGTGTTGCATAAAGAGTGCTAAAAGCGTTATCCGGAGACTTGCTCAGTCGTATCGCGCGGTAGCGATGAGGACTGCCCACGGAAAAACTATCATTTCATTTTCGTCGAGAAAATTCCGGGCTCGATCCTCTGCCTCGGATTTTATGTTGGTCAGCTTTTTGGGGTTGCTTACAATTCTTGTTCTTATGGACGCCGCGGTTGTAATCAGGTAATCCGACCAGTAATCTTCGAAGGTACCTGCCTTGTATTCGAAGGTGAACTTTGTTATCGATATCTCTGAAAAACCAGCTTCAGAAATTGTCGTTTCTAAGTCACCGGGTTTGCCGAATCGGTGGACGTTTGGCGCTCCGCTTGGTCTGATGTCCGGGATATGCGTGAGGACGGGAGTCATTATTGTGCTAAAGTACGGCACTTGGTCTGCCGAACCGTGGACAGATATGGCGAGCACGCCATTCTTCTTCATCAGATTTCCGAGTGTAATGAGCACCTTTTGAGGATCAGGGAAAAACATCAGGGCATACTGGCAGAAAATCCTGTCAAACTTGCAAAACAGGCCGATGTGCTCAGCGTCCATCTGCGCGAACTGTCCTCGCGGGACAAAGCGTATGGCGATCGAAAGCGCGACATCCGAAAGGTCTATTCCAACGAGCCTCGAAGAAGGATGTAGTCTCTGCGAAGCAACTGCCGAAACGGCGCCTGTGCCACATGCGACATCCAGAACCGCATCGCTAGGGTTGACCGAAGCTGCCTTGACCAGTTCTGCGGTCGCCTTGAACGGACCTATTTCTTTGCTGGCCCAGTCATCATGGTAATCTCTTGCGACCAGATTCCAATTCTGCATCGTGGTGATCTTGTACTTTATTGGGTCGTATTTTTCAGCCGACACTTTGTTTCAACCAGACAAGAAAGTTTTAATGCCTTCCTCCTTCGACTATGTCAGGATGAAGGATTTTAGGATTTTGCAGAACTGCTCTATCTGCGGAGAGGGTTTTGATTCCGATTACAAGCTGACGAAGCACGTTAGCGCAAGTCACCCGCAAAATGCAAGGGCTGGATGGGTCGGGGCTGAGGAGGATTCTTGCGGCTGCGGTGGCGAACGCGTTCATTCAGAGCTAGGACGGCACCACTAAGGAAAAGCGCATTGGATGCAGAGAAGCTCTTCTTCATCTACGTGGCAAAGAACGACGAGTGGCAGAGGATGCAAAAGGAGGACTGGGACTACGTCGCTTCTATGGCAAGGTTCTTCAGGTGGTGGATGCACAGGTACTTTGACTTTGACCTGGCAGTGGAAGCTGACATACTGCCCGTGATTCCGGGCAAGCTTTTTGACAGAATGTCCCTTGCTTATCTAATCCGAGACCATTCAGAAAGAGGAAGCGACGTGCTGCACTTTTACCTGGCCTACTTCAAGCCCTTCTGGACCGACTGCAACACCGAAGGCTACACAGCAAAGAACCTTGGCATCGCGTGGTGGCAGAGGCTTGCGGAGGCAAAACCGGAACCTGAGCGGTTCGCCTTTTATGCAAAGGTGAACTGCCCAAGGATTTCGCACATATTGACTCATGAAATTCTGAGAATGAAAGGCAAGGTAAAGATGAGTTACTTCACAAAGGTTCACGACCTGTGGACAAGACATGTGCACGATAGCCTTCCTTATCTCTACTTTGACAGTCAATTCAAGCGGGTGCACAAGGGAAACGAGTTCAAGTTCGCAACGCTGGACCCCGACCACCTATCACTCTGATGGACAACGAATATGAACGGCGGCGATGAACAAAATCTTAGTTGTTGCCGGAGGAGCTCCTTGCCAAGACTGGCGCCATAGTTTCATCTGCCGGTATAGCCCTCTTTATCGCCTTCGTGGCAGTCCTGCTCATTTTCCCGGTCCTCAAGGAGTGCAATTCCGACGGAAAGGATTGCATTTATTCATCAACGGCGCCAGGGCCCTTCCAGGCGGTTGTTCAGCCCGGATACCTGGCCGGTTCGCTCCTGACAATCGCAGCCGGGGTTTTCCTGGTTAGATTTGGTCGATGGAGAGGATCCAAGAAACTAGGACCTAGCGCCTAAACTCATCCAAGTCTGACTTGGCACGGGTTTTGCCATACGCCGTCTATAAATAATGGCCGGACAAATGATCGAGTTGTTGGGCACGCTGAAATTTAGCAGCGCTGAGCGACAATTTCTCGCACACAACGAAGCCTGCAGGGTCGCCACCTGCGACAGGAACATTCCTCATGTTGTTCCTGTGTCGTACGTCTTTGAGAATGACACGTTCATTTTTGCAACGGACTATGGGACAAGGAAAATTCAAAATATCATGAATAACAACAATGTCGCCTTGACCGTTGATATCTACGATTCCATGAAGAACAAAGCGATTTGCATCCAGGGCAGTGCTGAGATAATAGAGTCTGGCAGCGAATTTGAAAGACTGTACAACATTTTTCACGACAGGTTCGAATGGGTAAGGAAGAGTCCTTGGAAGCAGGGCGAAGCCCCATTTGTCAAAGTGATTCCCCAGAGAAAGACCAGCTGGGGACTGAAATAGAATTGGCCATCAGGAAAGGAATTGAAGAAATTGCAGGCAAAGTTTGCGGGTTTGTATTGCCGATAAGTCAAGAGTACTACTTGGGAAAGGGAAAACACGTGGCCGTATGCACCCTATCAAGCCTGGATTTGTTGGAAAGGCTGTCTGCGTCGGAGGATTTTATGAATAGAGTTGCTCTGGTAGGCAGATTGCTTTCAGAAAACAAAGGGATTGACACGATCGTCAGTTTCGTAGTCACACACCCCGCGCTCAAGGAAATTGTGATCTGCGGCCGGGAAGTCCGCGGTCACAAGGCTGGCCAAGCGCTTTTATCGCTATCAAGAAACGGGACTGATGCTGTGGGCCGGATCGTGGGGGCCGTCGGCGCGAATCCAGTGCTCCTTTCCGTACAGAAGGACGTTGAATTGTTCAGGAAGCAGGTTAAAATCAGAGATCATATCGGGATTGCGGACCATACAGCAATTGCGAAACTAGTACCCTGAAGTCTGCCTGTTTCTATTTACGATGTTTTTCTTTGAATATTCTTCCACTATGTCCGACGGGGTCATTCCAAGCTCGATCGAGGCTTGGACCACGAAGTGCCATATATCGATCAATTCCTCCTTTGCAGCTGCGGCGTCGAAAGGAGCCGGGCGCTTCCACCACTTCCAGCTCGTCAGTCTCTGCAGCTCGACTGCTTCGTGAATAATGGCCGTGGATAGCGCGGAGACTCTTCCTTCACCCGAGTTCGGATAGCGAGACAAGTCCATCATTGAGGTGAGCTCCTTTTGCATCGAGAAAACGGTTTCGAGCGAATCCATAGCATTGCAGGAGGCACCGCTCGTGTAAAAAGTTTTGATCCGTCAATCCTACAACTGCCGACTAGCGCGGCGCTTTTGCGAAAGCTTTAAGGCACGAACTTTACTACTACTTGAAGCAATGGTTTCTTCTCCTTCTAACAAGCAGTCTGTGACAGAGCCACAGGCAGATGAAGGCAATTCCTCGGCATCTCTTGGCAACATTCTTAGCTCCTGTCTAGACATGCTCAAGATTGAAGACGCTGCGACCCGCAGAAAGGCAGTCGAATTCGTCGGCAGCGTATCTGTTGCCACCGTAAACGCTTACGGAAAATGGATTACAGCCGTAAAAGCCATCGCTGACGCTTGCGCCGTTAGTAATCATGTGTTCTCTCAATCAGAAATGTGCGATTTTCTCACGGTGGCTGCAAAGGGCGTGGATGCCAAGAGAGCAGGAACCAAAGCAATCAACGATGCTACATTCCAGATCTATGTAGATATCATGGAAAACTATCAGAAGTTGGGCAGCAGCCTGAAACTTCATTATCCAAGGATAATAGTTGACACTATTTCTGCCCTTGACAAGGGGGTGGATACAAAAGGTGAAGCCGTGGGAATTTTCGCAGTCGATCGATACTATCAGGAGCGCAAGCAGACGGCGCCAGAAGAAGATCCAGCTGCAAGCTACTCTTCCAAGCCGTTTGAAGCGAGCAAGCAGACTAGTTCTGTTCGTACAAGCCCCTCATACGGAGACGATCTGGTGGAAAGCCTGATGAAAATAACTGGCAGAACGCGGAGAGACTTGGACAAATCTCTAACAAACCTGCAAAGCATTGATATCAAGAAAATCAAGGACCTTTCTTTGAACTACAAGAGGCTACAAAAATATGGCAAGCTCTCAAACCCTGCCGAATTCAAGAAGGAAGTCGAAAAGGATCTTGGACGCAGGCTTACTGACAACCAGTTGCAGCATGCCATTAATTCGATAAGGAAGGCCGGCTCCTACATCGAGAATGTTCTTGATGGAAAATTTGTTCCCCACGGCACGCACGGCATTAATCACGTCAAGCATAACCTAGAGTACGGATACCAGCTGATGGGGCTCATGGAGCCCAGAAAAAGACGATCCTAGGCAGCCGGGCAGGTCAGCGCTTCTTGGGCAGGATTCTTTGGCGTAACAACTAGCTCCAAATCTTTTCTCCAAAAGTCCATTTCTTGTTGAGCAGAAAGTTGGAAACAGAGGCTGCGGCGACTGCGAGGACGAGTGACAGCAAATAGTCATCCATGCCGTAGGTTTGCACAAGCAAATACACAACGGCTATCTGAATCAGCGCGCCCAACGAGCTGAACCCCAAGAACATTCCGAATTGCTTTGCCGTCCTCTTGGCTCCGAAATCCCTGTCCTCAAAGGTCCAGATTTTGTTCAGGAAAAAGTTGGACGTAATTGAAAGCACGATGCCGGCCACCGTACCATAGATGTACCATAGTCCTGGAAACATGAAGCCGAGAAGAGCCGATACTCCATAGTTGACAAGCAATCCAGCAGCTCCTACGGTGTAGAATCTTCCGGCCTTTGAAAGAAATCGGACCGAGGTCCTTCTTTCGGATGAAGACGATCTTCCGTACCGATAGAGCCTCAAAACTGCCCTCAGATAGTCGTAGACGACGTTGGCGTCAACCTTGCTCGCGCCGGCCCTTCTGTTAGTAAAAGTATATGGTATCTCCCTGATCCTTACCCCTTTCGCCTTGACTAGTATTTCAAGCAGCATCTTGTAGCCTATGGCGTCGAATTCTACATCGTCGACTATCCAGCGCTTGAATGCAAAAAAGCCTGACATCGGGTCGTTTACTCCGATACCAAGTCCGTACTGAGCTATCTTTGTGGCGCCCCTGCTCATTAGCTTGCGCCTGATCGGCCATCCCATGATAGAACCTCCGCTGATGTACCTTGATGCGATCACGATTTCGCAATCCTCCTTCTTCAGCTCTCCAATCATGTGGGGAATGGTTCCAGGTGGGTGGGAAAAATCGCCATCCATCACGACGACGATTTCGCCCGAAGAAGTCTGCACTCCTGCCAATATCGCAGAGCTAAGCCCGAGCTTGGAAGGTCTGTGAATTACTTTAACATGTATCTGGTCATTGCCGACGCACTCTGCTTCCCTCTTGGCGATATCGCCGGTTCCATCTGGCGAGTTGTCATCCACTATGACTATTTCAGCCGACAATCCTTCAGGAAGCGAAGCCGCAACAGATTCCAGCATCTTTGTTATGTTCTGGGATTCGTTGAACGTCGGAATAACGACCGAGACTGCCAGCTTGTTCCGCTTCAACAACTCCTTCTGCGCCGGGATGTCCAACACCTATCTGTCAGTAGTCGAGGTATAAAATTTTACCAATTGCAATCTTTTCAATCATAGGTCAAAGGCATTGTTTCTGCTTGAGAGACTATCCTCTGTCTGCTTCTCACCCAGAAGCGTCAGAAATGCCCAAAGCGGATATCCCAAAC
>JANWIX010000111.1 GCA_025449675.1 Nitrososphaera sp.
AATTTAAATAGCCTCAACCCAGCAAATTTTCTTGCGGGTTCGTAGCTCAGCCAGGTAGAGCGTCTGGCTCTTAACCAGTCAGTTATTCTGGGTTAAAATGTCGAGGGTCCGAATCCCTCCGAACCCGCTACCAATTCGTGATTTTCTAACTCTTGCGCACAATGTCAGATAGGCGAGAAGTCAATAATCGTTCGCCGTTCCGAAAGGGGAAGTAGGAACTCACTGAACTTGTTTTCCCAGATGCACTCGAAAAACAAAGCACCAGTTCTCGGTTCCTATGAAAAGATTGCGCTCACAGCGTCCCGGAGCGAC
The DNA here is from genome assembly GCA_025449675.1 of Nitrososphaera sp. Lineage (GTDB taxonomy): Archaea > Thermoproteota > Nitrososphaeria > Nitrososphaerales > Nitrososphaeraceae > Nitrososphaera. The sequence goes on from JANWIX010000111.1 coordinate 313, forward strand.
TTTGCCCTCGAAAAGGCGTGCATCCAGACGTCGATTGGATCCCTAACTGGCTCTGGCACAGGACCAGGCTGATATCCCATAGGAAATTGCGATGGGAATGGGAACGGCTGAAACCCTGGATACGGATTGAATTGCATTCGACTTGAGATCGCAGACTGCAGCATTTGGAGCTGCTGTACCGCAGACGATAGCTGGTCTTGAAGATACCAATTTTCTTGCCGTAAGTTCTGCTCTCGAGCATCGCGCAGGGCAAGTATTGGTGCCACAAATTGCTTGACTTCCTCAATGTCATAGAGTTTTGTCATGTGGGTTTGGATTTGGGATTTGACTTGTGCACCACGATTGTGGCTTTCGAGACATTCATTGAGGGGATAGAGCTTTACTTCGCGGCTCATCTCAGGGATTGTATGGGTAGGAAGAGGGCCTGCCTGCAGGGTTTCTATGCAGTGGTCGATGCAGATCCTCATCAGATCTGCTGTCCGATGCGTTCCAAACTTGTGCGACAACTTTTCGAGGAATTCTCCGTGCTTCTTGTCAGGTCGAAAACTTATGACTTGGGTCATAAACGCGAGCGGGACTGGTATGATATAAACAGGTACCATGAAATTATTTAGATCAGGTAGCTGTAAACAGACTCCGGACGTCTTAGTAAACGAATGTGTAAACACATTTGTTTAAACTCTCAACAGGTTGACATAGTAGATATCATTGGATGTCTGCAATATCCTGAATACAATTGTATACAGCCGGTTGCGGAAATGAGAAGTGCAGGAGATTCTCCCACTCAACCATAAATGCAGAGTGAAGATCTTTTTAAACTTCGGCAGAGCATTATTTACCGGTGGATTCGGGATTCAAGCGCGGCGGAAACCTGCGAACCTCTGAACCAAAGTTTCAGACCATATTCTTGTCTAGTAGTGCTTTCGTAAGTCGCAGCATGGATGAGATGAATGAACCGTCTGCTTGTCTTTTGCGCTTCTGATCATAAAAAAGGAAGAAAAGTCGTTCTTCCGTTATCTATGGTTGTTCTTCGGCATCCTCAGTGGGTATCTGGATGAATGGCGTTCCGCCCTCTCCAAGAACCAGCGGAAGCTTGCCATCCCATCTCTGGGTCTTGAGCCATTCCAGATAGTTAGGGTTCGCCCTTAGCTGCTCATCGATTATCCTTATGGCCTCAGCTTCTCCCTCAGCCTCAAGAACGTTAGCCTGCTTTAGACCTTCTGCGCGCGCAATGTTTGACTTCTGGTCTCCGACGGCCTTAGCTTCTGCCTGCTGGGCCTCTATTTGGATCCTCCTGAGGTCATTTTCTGCCTGCAGCGCTCTCTGTTCCGCCTCTACTTTCGCTTCCACCGCTCTCGTAAACTGTTCCGAGAACTTGAATTCTGTGATGGATATTGTCTCCACCACGATGTTGTAATTAGCGAGTCTCTGTTTGATCTGTTGTTCTATTTCTGACTTGACAGTCTCTCTCTTGGTGATGAGCTCCTCAGCGTTGAATCTTGCGGTTACCTGTTTTACAGACTCTTGAATCGCAGGAACTATGACCCTGCTTGAGTATTCGAATCCCAGCTGCTGGTAGAGTATTTGCGCATTTACGGGATCAATGTGGTAATTGAGCGCGACTTCCGTCCGTACGTCTTGCAAGTCTTTGGATGCCGATGCGGCAGTTTCCACGGTTTTCTGGGTCCTTACTTCAATTGAAACAACGTTGTCCCTGAAAGGTGTCACGAAATGCAATCCTTCATCCAGGGATACACTAGTGTCTACCGCGCCGAACGAAGTGAGGACTCCCCTGTTGCCTGCCTCAACAATCTTGACGCTTGATGCAACAATAACCACAATCACAATGATCGCGATAATTGCAGGGATTGCTATTCTAATCACATTTCGAACCCCAGGGTTGCGTCCCGATGAATACGACGAACGCGGATCTTCGAGGGGCTCGCCTTCAGGAGTAGTGCTCCTTTGCTTTCCGACTCCGGGATACCTACCTTGATAAGATCTGCTCTGGGCGAATCGTCTGTAGGCAAGAAATCCGATAATTCCGAGTATTACCACCGTAATTACGATGGAAATTATGGTACTGGCTTCAACCATCGCTCATCTTCTCCGAATCGCTCTTGTTCTCTTTCACGTTTACCTTCCTAACTTTTCCAATCATCACCTTCAGTAGTGCCCGATGGTCATTATAAAGCTCTTGCAAATTCTAACACAAGCATCGCTATTTCTGGACCTGCCAGCTTATCTTGTTCCAGAGCCTCTCATGCGCGTAATACACCGCGGTAGCCGAAATGCTAAAGATTACAGTTATCGTAGTGGTCTGCCCGATGTTGCTGGTGAAATACCAAGAGATAATGGCCAGGAGCGCCGTAAGTATCGCCCGATAACTCAGCATCTTTACAATAGATCGCTTTCTGCTTTCGCCCAGTGTCATTATCGAATAGACTATCGGTCATGCTGTTAAGGTTTTTTGGAGCCTCCAGGCGATCCGGCATCTGACCAGAACTGTTCATAGCTGTGCGAGTAGATCTCGATGACGTTGCCAAAAGGATCCTCGCAGAAACAAATCCTCTTGCCGGGAGCAAGCTCAAGAACCTTGGTTCTCCTTTTTCCCCCCGTAGAAGCGATCCTCGATGCCAGCCCTTCAACATCAGGTTCGGTCACTGCTAGGTGGAAAAATCCAGTTTTCCAGTATTCAAAATTATCCTCCCTGCGTATGGCCTCCGGTTCTATGAATTGAAACAGCTCTATTCCGGCGCCGTTTGCTGCGCTCATGTGGCATATCATGAACTTGCCCAGCCGGGGACCAAAGACCTCTTTCACCAGCATTGCAAGATGCGCATCGCTAGGTTCTTGTACGGAAATTGCGGTAGGCTCTACTAGAACTGTCATGCCCATTACGTCACGGTACCAGCTCATTGCCAACTTGATGTCGGTAACTGAAATTGCTACGTGGTTGACTGCGCGGGACAATCTTGATCAATCGTTCGGGTCATGACGTGATAAGGATTTCTCTATCTATGCGCCTGAGTATTGTGGCACAGTAGTTAGGCAAGTATCGTAATATCCAGCTCGATTACGCAAAAGCCATGGCAACAGCCCCATTGGCTAGAAAAGCGGGAATCTGCAATTCCCTTCTGAATACCTTGAGGTGTATTGCATAACGACATACCAGAAGTTAACTAATCTCATGAGAATAAAATCTCATTGTTCGGGCGCTGCAAGCGATGCACCACGCAAGCGGATCTTCTGGAATTTAACGGTAGGTCAGTCTGTGCCGCGTGTTTTACAAAAGAGCTCGAGTCCATGGAATCCCGTACTGCAATAAAACACTAGCAAACCATCGCGCATTTAGTCTAATTTACCGATAACGCGCCGGGCCAGCTCAAACGTTCCTTTTACGGTATGCTCTCCTGCTTCAAGGTATTCGATGCGCCGCTTTTCGAGCTCGCGGCTCGTGAATGGACCTATCGAGATCACTTTTGTTAGCCCGTCGAGCCTTTTGTTCTGCGAAATCTTGCCCAATATTTCAAAGAATGCATGCACACTTGAGGCACTCGTAAATACAATGCCATCGACCTTTCTCTTTGCCAGCAGCGTCGCAAATGCCTGCCATTCTTCTCCTGGGGTGCTTGTCTTTATACTGTAAAGCAAGACTTCCTCAACCTTCATTCCAAGCTCGATGAGTGCCTTTTCGGCAAAGTCATTTGCCGCTGCGCTTCTAGGGATGATTATTCTCTTGCCGTGCGGCCGTCTCCTCGAAAGTAGCTCAACCAAGCCGGCCGAAGAAAACCTATCAGGGACAAGGCCAACTTTTGCACCGTAAGCCTCTAGCCTCGCTCTGGTCTTGGGACCCACCGCTATGACTTCCAACTTGTTCAAAGCTGCGATTGTTTCCTTTCTGGGCGCATGGCTAAACAGGACATCGACTGCCTGCGAGCTCATAAACGCGCAATAATCGAATTTGCGCTTCAACCTGTCAAGAAAATCTGCGGCAGCTTTTGGTCCTTTTGGAACAACCTGGATCGTTGGGAGCGCGATCGCCATGCCGCCTTCGGCATTTACCATCTCAAAGAATTCGTCCGCGTCCTGCCTGCCTCTCGTAATTGCGATCGTCCGGTTTCTTAATGCGTTCAAGTTGGGTTGAACCATGACAGATCTTTGTTCAACGCAGCCACTGCTCCGATCACTATCACGGCCGGCGGGCCGATGTTTGCAGTTCTAGCTGCGCGCACAATCGTGCCGAGAGTTCCTTTTACCACCCTCTGCTTTCCAGTGGTGCCGCTTTGTATTATCACGACCTTTGTGTTTCTTTTCATCCCCGCCTTTACCAAATCACGCGTAATCTGTTCCAGCTGACCGATCCCCATCATGACCACTATTGTGTCGACAGAGCCAGCCAGCTTGTCCCACTTTACTACCAGCTCGTCCTTCTCGGCTCCTTCATGGCCTGTGACGATGGCGACTGATGACGAAAACCTCCGGTGGGTCAGCGGTACTCCTGCGTATGCCGGCGATGCTATGGCTGACGTGATGCCCGGCACTATTTCAAATCCGATTCCATGCTCGGAAAGGTACTCGGCTTCTTCTGCGCCCCTGCCAAAGATGAAAGGATCTCCGCCCTTGAGCCTTAACACCCGCTTGCCCTGCTTTGCATGTTTCATCATCAGCTGGTTCGTTCTTTCCTGGTGCGTAGTTGGATCGCCAACGCTCCTTCCCACGTAGACCTTTTCAGTGCCCGGAGGAATCTGATCGACTATTTCCTTGCTGACGAGCCTGTCGTAGAGTATGATGTCGCAGCTCTTCACCAGCTGCATGGCCCGCACGGTCGCAAGGCCCGGATCGCCAGGGCCGGCGCCGCAGATAAAGACTCTTCCTTTCAAAGCCTGTCATTCCACTCCTGCACCGCGTTTCTCCATCCAGAAGCTAGCTCCATGGCGCCCTGTTTTATCAGCATGTCCGCGACCTTGTTCCCCAGTTTCTCTGGTTCTGCTGCCTTGCCCACTTTTCTGACCTTTATGTTGCGTGAGCCGTCCGCGGAAAAAACGCTGGCATAGACGGTTATCTTGTCGTCCTTTGTTAGTGCGACTGCTCCAAGCGGGAACCTGCATCCTCCTTCCACCTTTCTGATAAGTGCTCTCTCTGCGAGGACCTCGGCTCGAGAGCGCGGGTCCTCTATCTGCTTCAGGAGGCCCATCGTTTTCTTGTCGTCTTTTCTGCAGACCATCGCTATGGCTCCCTGGCCTGGAGCCGGCACGAACTCCCTCACTCCGAATCTCTCCACGATGACATCCTTCATCCCTATCCGGGTCAGGCCGGCCTCCGCCAGCACTACCGCGTTGTACTCGCCGCTGATCACCTTCTTTACGCGAGTCTCTACGTTGCCCCTTATCGGCCTGATGTTTAGGTCGGATCTGAACTGCTTTAGCTGTACGGCCCTCCTAAGGCTGCTGGTCCCGACGATTGATCCTGGTGCCAGCTCTTTCAGCTTTCTGCCATTGTCATTTACCAGCACGTCGTTGGGGCTGGCCCTCTTGGGGATCGAGGCAACAACGAGCTCATCGGAAAGATCTGACGGGATGTCTTTCAGGCTGTGGACCGCAAAGTCAACCTGCCCTTTCCTGACGGCCTCGTTTACTTCCTTTTCAAAGATCCCCTTTTCGTCCATGGTAAAGAGAGGCCTCTTGTCCACGTCGCCCTTTGTGCTGATTGTAATCACCTCAAATCGCGCGGGCAGCTGAGCCCTTCGCAGGCCCGCAAGGGCTATCTCTGTCTGGGCAAGCGCGAGCCTGCTTCCCCTGGTGCCTACTCGCACTGATTCCCTCATTTCTTTATCCTGCGGAAGGCTTCGCCGTAGGCCTCGATCGTCTTGTCGGCATCGTCCTCGTTGTGCGCGTATGAAACAAAGCATGTTTCAAACTGCGACGGGGGGATGAAAATGTCGCGCTTTATTAGCTCGTCAAAGAGTCTGCGAAAGTTCGCGGCATCTGATTTTCTTGCAGATGCCTCGTCCTTGACTTTCTCCGGAGTGAAAAATACCTGGAACATCGAGCCTATAGAGTTTACCGCGCATTCCAGCTTTGCCGCCGACAGCATGTCTTTTATCCCGTCGACGATGTTGTCGCACATCCTGGCGATCTGAGGGTAGATGGCGTTCTTGCCTTCGACAAGCGTCCCAAGCGCGGCTGTGGCCGCCGCGACAGAGACAGGGTTCCCAGCAAAAGTGCTCGCCTGATAGACGTTGCCCGCTGGTGCAAGCTGCTGCATTACCTCCCGTCTTCCAGTGATGGCTGCGATGGGAAAGCCATTCCCAATCGCCTTTGCAAACGTGGACAGGTCGGGCTTTATCCCAAAGAATTCGGCCGCACCGCCCAGAGCAAGGCGAAAGCCGGTGACTACCTCGTCAAATATTAGCAGAACGTCGTTTTGTTCTGTTATCTTTCTTACCTCATTCAGGTACCCTTTTTCCGGCGCTACCAGCCCAATGTTTGCAAGCACCGGCTCAATAATCACACATGCAGTGCTACTTTTGTTCTTCTCTATTTCCCGCTCTAACGAGGCAGGATCGTTGTATGGCACGACATGAGTGTGAGCGGCAGCTTCCTCAAGAACTCCCTCGCAAGCCGGCAGGCTGGCGGCTCCAGAACCTGCCTTTGCAAGGACATAGTCGTGAGCTCCGTGGTAGCCGCCGGCAAATTTTACAACATCCTTTCTTTTTGTGAATGCCCGGGCAAGCCTTATCGCATGCATTGTCGCTTCAGAACCCGTGTTTACGAGGCGAGTCATCTCGGCGGACGGTACGACCTTGTTTATCATCTCCGCGAGCTTTATCTCCCGCTCTGTGGGGACGCAAAACAGCGTGCCATTTTCAAGCTGGGATTTTGCGGCTTCGATGACCGAAGGATAACCATGGCCGAGGATCATTGCGCCATAACCCATGCAAAAGTCAAGATAGGTCTTGTGGTCCGCGGTCGTGATCCTGCTGCCTCTTGCAGATGTTGCAAAGAACGGGTAAGGATCGTAAAATCGAACGGGGCTGTTCACTCCACCCGGCATGACTTTTTTCGCCCTGGTGTAGAGCTGCTCTGATTTCAAACAAGTAGCAGTCCACCCCGTCGTATAATAATTATAGTGCTGGACGACGACATAGAAGAAGTGGCTCTGTCTTTCGCGACCTTGATGCAAGATCTTCAAAGGAACATCGAGCTCAACAAGGACGCCCTTTCTAGGATGCTGAGGAGAAGCCCGAACCTGGCATATCAGAAGGTAAACGAGCTGGCTGGATTTACGGGCTCGCGTTACGGTTTTGACCTGCAGCTGCACTTTCCTGTCGCAGGCAAGATATCGGATCTAGAATCGTACGGCACTGAAAACATCGGAATTGTGGTGGACAAGTTCCGCAAGACCTTTCCCGTTCCGCGTGAAGAAGTGAAGAAAAAGGCAGTCGAGCTTCTTGGTGACGAAGCAAAGCCGGAGGACGCGTACATGTACGAAGGCAAAGAGGGCGTCAAGGTCGTCATGCCGACAGGCAGGATAGAGATTCTTCCGGGTTCGGTTCACTTCTGGTGCAAGATCAACGAGCAAGTAAGCGCATATGCAGATTGGCTGATGGAGAACCTCTACTTGAACAAGGAAAAGAGCTGACAGGCCAGAGACGATGACTAAAGAGCAGTGTCTGCCGGGATATCGGGGAGATCAATGCCGGAAACCTCTAGGAGCTCAAATCTGTATTGCAGAGTATCATCTGTATCATAAACTTTTGCCTTGGCCGGCAGAGGGAGGTGACTTACCATCCAGATCCTGCTTTCCTTGTCTCTTAGCTCGTAGCTCAGTACGAACGAATCAAAGGAACCGGCGGGTGTTTGAATTTTCTCTTCATCTGTAACCCGAACAGTGACCTGCGATGCCTTGTAGAATATCGTATTCCACGGCGCCCCTACAACGAGGTACTTGTCTCTATTGCCATACTCCATGTCTCGCACGGCAAAAATTGATGACTGTATGGGTTCCAGGTACGGCATGAAGGAATCGTCAATCTGACCCTCCCTGGTCAGCTTCTTGGACATGGTTATAGCATTTGTGAATTCCTGGTTCGTGCCATTAGTAATTGTAAACGTGACGTTCCAGTTGTCGCCAGATTCCCTGAAATTCATCGAAACGGTGGCTGAGTCAAGCGAGCTTGATGTGCCTATCGAATCAAGTGAATATTTCAGAACAGTCCCGTCGCGAATGCTAGAGCCGACCACCCAGATGTCTTGAGGTCCAGGAGGAGTAGGTATTCCACAAGTGAAACAAACTCCCCCACTGATCAAGATTATGGCGAAGCTCACTCCTATCCCGAGCGCTGCGAATATTCCGGTAGCTACCGCAACGCGCCGCTTTGGCGACACGTCTCTGACTTGGCGGTTGTGGCTTATTTAATATATAGTACGAACACAGCGATTCGCGCATCGCGTCATACACCGGCATCGTGAAAAAGTTCTGCAATGATCTTTATTTTTCCGCCATCTTCATTATTTTCTGCCAGAGGACCGGAGGTACTGGCATGACTGAAAGCCTAGAGATCCTGACGAGCTCCCAGGCGACAAATGCAGGATCGCCCTTGATCTGCTCAAGTGTAACAGGTTTTGCGAGCCTGCCGGCAGGCTTGACATCGACTACTACAAGAGATTTGTCCTTATGATCGGGGTACGGGTCAGATGCTATTTCCATGATCCCTACCACCTGCTTCTCTTCGCCTGTATGATAGAACAGGACCTTTTCGCCTTTTCTTACCGTTCGCAGGTGCTTCAACGCCAGGTTGTTCTTTACTCCATCCCATGTCGTGCTTCCATCCTTTTCAAGATCGGTATAGCTGTAGCTCGAAGGTTCCTGTTTGAAAAGCCAGTACGCCATACTGGCTCCATGTCAGTTCTCCAATATTAATTTAGGAATGCGCGGCAATCCGGCTGGCATAATCAGTTTTATTAGAGCCTTCGAGACATATCCCATCATGGAAGCAATGGTAAACGATGGATCCAGAGCCGGACGGGGGTTTTCGCTAGAGGAGCTAAAGGAGGCAGGAATGAATGTTAGAGATGCCAGAAATAGCGGAATTCCAACCGATGTGTGGAGGCAAACAAAGTACCCCGAAAACGTCGAGAAGCTGAAATCTGCAGCAAAGTCGATGGCGGACGCGCCACCCAAGGAAAAGCCCGCAAAGAAGGAAGAGCCTGCGAAAAAACCATCAAAGCCAAAGACTGCGAAAAAAGCCTCCAGAAAGATTGCCGGCAAGAAGAAACAAAAACAGCGCAAGAAATAGACTGACTTGGAACCTGTCCCCAAGATCGACTTACTCGCAGGCATAGAATGCTACTGCACCAGTTTCGAAGGGACAGGGGGATCGATAAAGCAGAAAAGCGAAGGATTCAGGGTATCAGAGCTGGTACAGTCGTCTTTTGGCGACACCATTTCCAAGTCGTATGACGAGAAACATCGATACCCGCTGTACATCTTGGAGAAGGAGGGCATTGATTCGAACCACGCGCTAATTGAAATAGAGCGTCAGTTTCACGTTCGCCTCAGGGTAATGGGCATCAAGGACGCCAAGGCACTGACCCGGCAATACGCGGGTACAGAAACTGTGACAAAGAATCCTTTGACGGAGATGAAAACAAGTCACGCGCGCCTGACGCTTGATGGCTTTACGAAACGACCTATAGGAAAGGAATTCCTTGCAGGAAATGAGTTCTCTATAACGATTGCAGACGCGAATTCTGATGATCTCTCGTCATTCATTCCCCAGATAGAAAAGATCGGAAATTTTTATGGGCTTCAGAGGTTCGGAAGCGAAAGACTCGTAACACATCTGGTCGGAAGGGAAATCGTAAAGAGGAAATTTGGGAAAGCGGTCGAATTGTTGCTGTCGTACACTACCGAATATGACAGCCCGATGAGCAGGGAAATTCGCGCAAGGATCGCTGACCCTGCAAATTATGATTCGGTACTGAAAGCACTGCCAAGGGGCATGGACATCGAGCACAACGTACTCGCAGCGCTTGCCGCCGGCAAGGATAGCATCAGCGCCCTGAGGGCCGTCCCTATCAATATACGCAGGCTGTTCGTTCAGGCTTACCAGGCTTTTATCTTCAACAGGTGTCTCAGCGCAGCGATTCGCGGGGGTGCCGAACTGGTCAGACCAGAATCAGGCGACCTGTGCTTTGAAATGGAGGATCCAGAGACCTTTGGCAGGGTTATTAAATTTGAAAATATGAAAGAAGACAAGAGTGCCGTTCCGGCGATCCGAATGGCTGGATACTCTTTTCAGGGGGGCAAGGGAAGGTTCGAAGCCCTCACGGAAAAGATCCTGGAGGAAGAGGGCGTCAACCCAAAGGACTTTTACATCAAGGAGATGCAGGAGCTGAGCCACCAGGGCGGATTCAGGCAGGCGCAATTGTGGTGCATGGGTTTTTCGCACGAACGGGGCCCGCCGCTTAGTGTGTCATTCAAGCTGCCAAAGGGGTCGTACGCCACCACACTTTTGCGCGAGATCATGCGACCGCAGGACCCGATCAGGTCCGGCTTTTAGCTTTTGTCAAAATGTATAAAACATCCGCAATGTGGTATAGCCGCTAACAGATGCTTGGCGGCCGTGACCTGCGTGAAACAATAGAGAAAACCTTTGACAAGATCTATGAAGACCTGAGCGTAAAGATCGACAAGAACAATCCTGACCGGATCCACGCTATCGAGGCTGCGGGTTGCACAAGGCTGGCCTACTATGAGCGCAGGGATCCACTTCCTGCGGACAATGCCCACAAGGCTTCTGTTCTTCTGAGCAACGGCATGCGCCGCGCTCTGTCCGGCATGCGTGGCGAGTACCGCGCTGACAGCTTGACCCTTGAAGCAAATGCGGACATGATAATTGGCAATGAATTTGTCGTCAGGTTTGAAATCGTTACAGAGCTGCCAGAAATTCCCCATCCTCGACACCTGCTTTACCTGAACGCATGTCTTTTTGCATTTGAGAAAGACGAAGGCTTTTTGATCTACATGACTGGAGCCGGAAAGACGCTCGAATTCTCGATAACAAAGAACAGCAGGATGTTTGAAGAAATAGTGAGAAGGGCCAGAGTGCTCAGCACCCTCCTGAAGGATAACAAGGTGCCGATTGTCGAGCCTTCTGACCTCTGCCTTTCCTGCAAATACTTTGAACGCTGCTATGCCAGAAAGAAGGAAATGGAAGAAACGTCAGGCGACCTGATAGCAGAACTGTTCGGAAAGAAAAGGAAATAGCAAGAAAAATGGGTACGGGCTGCTGTCACTCGTTCTTTGCGGTGTGCCCTTCTGCGGTCGTATATCCTGCACCGTAACGCTTTGCCCTTGCACCAAATACGACGGCTACCAGGAATGCGAATATTCCTGCGGTCACGTAGAACATGAACATCGAGTCAGCCATATCACCCGTCGGTTTTGCGTGATTCTTATTATCCTTATCGCGTGGCGCCATTTCACGCAATGTTATTATCACAAATTACTAGGGATATGTCAGGACAAAATCCTTCTCGCCAGCGCTGAACTGGAAACCGGAACCCGTCAGCTTGTAGAGATAAGTGCCCTCAATCCTGTATGTTGCGGTTCCCTCGACCATGCTGTCCCAGTTAACAGCCGTAATGTTATTCCTGACGGCAACTTGAGTATCCCTCAGCAAGACGCTAGTATTTGCGACAATGGGGAAAATCCCTTCCTGGGATGCGAGAAAACCCTCGGGGCTTACGCCAATGTCTCCTGTCGTCATGCGGAGCCGGTCGATGTATATCGAGTAGTGTATGGTTTCGAGTATTGCGGTATTTCTGTTTGGATTGAAAGCGTCAAACGTTATCTTTACGTCTGCGTTTCTGTCGTCTGTCCTTTCTGCCAATATTTCCTTGATCGAAACCTGGATGTCCCGTACCTGGGTCTGGTTGCCAGGCTGATTGTTCTGCCCGGGCAATGCAAAGTTCCCAGGGCCCAGCAGGAAAAATATCGCAACTGCTGCAGCGGCAATTCCGCCGCCCACCAGATAGATCGCCTTCAAATTCACGATTGCATCTCTTGTTGCGTACCCAATTAAAGCTGTCGATAAGTGAAGCAAATGCTTATACTCTAGGTGGACACGAGTTGATGCCGCTGTGCAGTACCACAAGGCGGCACACATCGGAAAGGAGAGGGCACAGAAAGCGCAGATGAAACTTTTTGACTACGCCGGATTTGCGATGCTTACATACACGATAAAGCAGGGCAAGGAAGGGTTCGAGCCTGTGGGGGAAGAAGACTTTGCGGGCAAGATGACCCGGGGAAGCGAGGCGATGCTTTTCATCTGTGACAAGGAAGGCTATGCAAAGGCCCAGTCAAGGCCGATGCCTGCCGGAAAGGGCGAAGACATTTTCAAGAAAATGCTATCTGACGGCATGACGGAATTTGCCGGCCAGATCAAGACCGTTTCCTAGAAAATAATACGCGTGCCTGTTGCCTTGCCTGCTATTGCGTTTTTGATGACAGTAACGTCGGATTTGAGCACGACCGTCGGAATTTTTGAACGCTCTATCACTTTGAGCGCAACGATGTCCATGAGGTCATATGCGCCAGCGGCCGAATTTTCAGAACCAAGTATTTCCAGACATTTTTTTACAGTGATCTCTTTGAACATTCTGGCACGCCGGTTCTTGTTCGGGTCAGAATCATAGATGCCTTCAACGTCAGTTGCGTTGAGGAATCTGGACGCCTTGATTTTTTCCGCGATTAGCGCGGCCGTTGCGTTGGTACTCTGTCCCGGGTGGAGCCCTCCAGTACAAACGATCCTGCCAGTGGCGGCAGCGGATTCTACTTCCTCAAGATTCTTTGGCACTGAGGCATAGGCCCTTTCGCCCAGCGCGGCGATCAGGAGCTTGGCATTTAGCCTTGAAACTTCTATGCCCATGATGTCAAGGCTTGCCTCGTCCAGATGAAATTGCCTTGCAATGTCGATGTAGTGACGGGCAATCTTGCCTCCCCCGGCAACAATCACAGGCTGGACTTTGGCGCTTATTTCAGCAAGCATAACCGCATACTTTTTCAAGTCGACTGCAGTGTTATCGCCAAAGACCTTGCCGCTGAGCTTGATTACTATACGCTGCTTATTGGCCATGTGACCTGCCGCCCTCCATATGCAGTGATTCTTCAGCGCCCAGCACCTTTTTAACAGATCGCTCTACTTTTTCGCGGTACTCTGCCGTCGTGTACACGCGGACCATGTCAAAAAAACCAGAG
>JANWIX010000112.1 GCA_025449675.1 Nitrososphaera sp.
CTATCGAGGAGGCAACCCTAGATTTCGGCGTGATTCTATCGGCCGGTTATAGCTGGTCGATATGCCACTTTGACATGCAGCCGGTGCATTCGTAGATCTCGTCGCCAACCGGTCCCGAAACATTGAATTTTACTATAGTGATGCATTTCGGGCAACGGCCATCGACTCTTCGGCTCTTCCTCGCCGGCCTCGCCAAGGTCTTTCTTCTTCTACTACCCATACACACCAGCAGCGTCATTCCCGTTTTATAAACCAAAGTTCAGGTTGCAAGTTTTAAATTGCATTAGAACCCAGCACTCACCGTGCTGTTGCCCGACCACTGCTCCATTAGAGCAAACGAAAAGGCATGTCTGCTCCCCCCTTCCTATGTCGTCTCCGTGGCATCAGAAGAGGGAGAGTACATGCTTGCCGTCGTCTGCGATGATCACAGAACCGATCTCGAAGAAAAGCTGACCGCGATGCAGAAGGCAGAAAAAATACCAAAGGGCAGAATAAGATTCGAATCAGTCAAGGCCGTAACCACTGACTGCGTGATGGGAATAAACGAAGATTATATTGACGTGGAACTTGACCGCGGAATACGGTCAGAAAGAAAAATGGATTAAGGCTTCAAGCCGTTGTCTTTTTTGCCATTACCGTCATTGCCTTTGTCTTTCTTGCCATCATCGTCATCATCGACTGCCCATGGAAACCACCTGCCGATTATTCGAGCCCAATCTATCCGAAGAGAATAGTAGACTATTATTCCCAGTACCGCTATGCTTACCACCGCTGCGATTATCAGTCCGGTTATGTCTGTTGTGTCAGACAAAAAGCTCTCAACAAAGGGCCTGCCGAGAAATATCGAACTCCACACTATCGCCTCGTTCATGACCATCTTGCCTGCAAAGGTCGCTGTTGCAAACTTCCATGGGCTGTATTTGGCTAGACCCAAGGGGATGTAGATGATGTCGTCAGGAATCGGAGTTGCCGCTGCAATAAATGCGCCAGGCCAGCCGTACCTGCTCACGACTCGCTGCAGGGGGCGCATCCTCTTCTTTGTGTCATCGCTCAGTGCCGCGCGGCCATAATAGCTGATAAAGAAAATTATGGTCTTTGCAGCAACAATACCTGCCGAGCTGAAAAGAGCGATAAGGTGTGGGTTAAAGTTTGGATTGAAAGCGGCGGTGATGAGAATGGGAAAGTAGGGAACGGGGATAAATGGAATTATGCTAAAGACAAAGCTGAGCACAAGGATGCCCAAGTATCCAAGTTCTGGATCGAACGGAAAGAGATCTTCGAGGCTTACCAATCAGCAGGACTCTCTAGTATGCTCTGGCAAACATTGCAACCTTCTTGGACGGCTGACCGCAATAGATGCACTTGGCGGGCATTTCACTCTGCTCGAAAGGTATGACCCTGATGTCCGCGCCTGTCTCTTCCTTTATTTTTTCTTCACACTCTTGGCGACCACACCAGCCAGCCCGCGCAAACCCGCCCGTATTTTCCACAATCGATCTGAGCTCGTCGTAACTGACAGGATTGAGGATCTTTTCGCGAAGCATCTGCGTCGCCTTTTCAAGCAGGTTCTTTTGGATTTGATCTAGCATCATCGATGCCGTATCAACGAGCTTCTTTCTGTCAAAAAAAGACTTTTCCTTTGTATCGCGCCTAACAAATTCCAGCTGACCTTTCTCGATGTCTCTTGGGCCTATGTTAATCCTTAGCGGAACACCCTTCATCTCCCATTCGTTGAACTTCCAACCTGAGGTATACTCGTCCCGCCCGTCCATGTGAGATCTGATGCCGGCCCGTTTGAGTTCCATTTCTACTTCACTTGCGTGCGCCTTCACCTGCTGTGCATCCTTGTCCTTGAATATCGGAACTATTACCACCTGAACTGGCGCTATTTTGGGCGGCAAGACCAATCCCTTGTCGTCGCCATGCACCATTATCAATGCGCCTATGAGCCGCCATGATACTCCCCATGACGTCTGCCATGCAAAGTGCTCGTGGGTATCCTTGCCAAGGTACTTTATTTCAAAAGGCTTGGAGAAATTCTGACCCAGGTGGTGGGAGGTGCCCATCTGTAGAGCCTTCCCATCAGCCATCATGCCTTCGATAGTAGTGGTGTACTCTGCGCCAACGAATTTCTCTTTCTCGGTTTTGAACCCCGTGATAGCAGGCATTGCAATGTAGTCTTCTATCATCTGCCGGTAGATGTCCAGAATCATCATTACTTCCTGCTCTGCCTCTTCTTTTGTGGCGTGCACGGTGTGGCCTTCCTGCCACAGGAATTCAGAGGTTCTGATGAAAGGCTTTGTGGCTTTAATTTCTGCTCTGAGAGCAGTGTTCCAGAAATTGATCTTCAGTGGCAGATCTCTGTAACTGGTTATCCACTTTGCAAACATAGAGTAAGCGAGCGTTTCAGAAGTCGGGCGCAATGCCAGCCGCTCGCCTATTTCGTTATCACCTGCCTTTGTGACCCAAAAGACCTCGGGTGTGAACCCGGCAAAATGATCCTCTTCTCTTGCTAGAAGGCTTTCCGGTATGAGTACAGGCAGAAATCCGTTCTGGTGGCCTGTTTCTTTGAATCGCTTGTCAAGAATATCGCGGATTGACTCCCAGATCGCATAACCATAAGGACGAAGAACAATGAATCCCTTTACAGGAGCATAGTCTGCAAGGGCAGCCTTGAGAACCACCTGGGTGTACCACTCGCTAAAGTCCTTGTCCTTTTGAGCGGTAATTCCGGTCTCCTTTGGCTGGCTCAATGAACAATGGCAAATCGCGCAGGATTTATGAAGTTTTGTCTGCTGCTAGAACGGATCGCCCTTGCAGTAGGTCTTGCCCATTGTCCGGCTGAAAAAGTTCTTGCAGACGTAGCACTGCAGAAATCCGACCTCCTGATTCAGCACCGGGCAGTCGACCGCTTCAAGCTTCATGCGCTTGAGCATCTTGGCGCTGACTCCTTTGATCTTGAGCTTGCCCTTTTCATCCATCATTCCAGTAGCCTGCAGCTCTGCCTTGGACTGGTCCGTCAGCTTGATAGATTTTTCGACCTGCCTGATCGGCACCAGGTACTTTACTCCGGCCTGTCTTGCTTCTTCCGGTGGAGCCTCGCTCATTCTCGACAGCAATCATCAACGCGCGGATATATGACCCTTTGGGAATTCTGCGAAATCCGTTATCCGCAATTGGTTGTGACGATTTCTCCATAGCCGGCTCTTTCTCAATATCTCAGCTTCAGAAATAGATAGACCCGAGCATGCAAATGAAAGTGCATCGGCAAAAGTTTCAAAAGCTGCAGCAGGCTTTTTCAAGGCTTCGCGAACACCTTCCCTTATTTGCCACACGCCTAGGGGCATGACGTATTCTGGATGGATTTCGCGTATGACCAGTGCCGCTGCCTTGCGGCGGCGACGCGCAAGATGCTCTGCAACTGCAAGTCTTGCCGCGAAATAGGCACCGGCAATGGTCGGGTAGTGGTCAAGTCCCCTTACGTCCTCGTAATCTGCACCCGTCCCCACTTGGCCACTTGCAGTATACCAGGTCTCCATCATTTCAAAACTCCAGACATCATCTGGCATGAGGATGACTGAATAATAGTTCGAAAGGTGTGAGTACCTTGTAACTTCGAAAAGATCTATGGATTCGCTTTCGTCATTTTCCTGCACAAGTTTCTTTGATATCATGTCATCTGTCGCCGTGATGCTCCAGCGCGTCGGTACGAGCTTACGACCTTTTTTCAGCCCAAGCATACCGATACTGAGCACTCGATGTATCCTGCTAGTCTCAACACCGCGGTCGTACAAGTCAATAATCGCATCCGAAGCCCGCAGGTCCCTATCATAGTACACGGATTCTATCCTTTGATCTGAGGACGTTGATGAAGTCTTGAAGTTCTTGAGCGGAGCGGCCGGTCCGAACGGGGTGACCCCATCGCTGAGCCTAATTTCTGCTTCGAGTTCGTGCTCCCTGACCGGTTGCCTTTCAAAGGTCGCCTCGCTGTCGACCGGTCTCTCGGACATCGCGACCTCCTGGAGGTTTTCGATAAAGCGACTAGACGTGTCATGAACACTAGTGGCTGTCGTACCTCTAACAAGGGACAGTCTGTATCCAGCTATTTCTTCCAGGTCCCTGCCGGCCCACATCTCACTCTTGTCCAGTATTGTGGTATCGCCGTGACGCGGTGGTATCATGGGACCAACCCTGACCTTTGGATAGCCGTATCTTCCAACGAAGACAGAGGGCGGGCTAGAGCCGTCGATATGGTCGAGCGAGAGCTTGCTGGAATTTTCCTTTAGAAATTGGATCCAATTCTTCTCGAGCCTTCGCCTTATTTCAGCCGCAGATGGCAAGAACGAGTACAAAAGCGCGATCTATCATTTATAGCCTTAGAACAGAATTCTTGTCGCAATTGTTCTCCCTCCAGTCTTTCTCAGACCGGGCTGGTAGCCAAAACATGGAACATGTATCCTCCATGAAACTTGCGAATGTAGAACCGGTCTGCAAGCTTTCCAGCTTCATGCGTCACACGACTGTCCAGCTGTCTAAAGTAGGCAGAGCTATAGAATACCGGATCTGCCTTTGTTATCTCAAAACCGGTCTTGGCCAGTGAATCGACTACCTTCTCCATATCAAGCAGACCATGATGTTCACTGGGCTGGCCCGTTTCAAGATACGAAAGGTCTGGGTAACGCTTTATTCCAAGGGACTGGGCCACAAAGTTCAGGACCCTTAAAGACAACACCTTTTGCAGAGTTTTCTTGTTCGGTTCTTGAATTATGACATGACCACCTTTCTGCAGAACGCGTTTCACTTCAAAAAATATCTTGTCAAGGTTGGGAAAATGATGCAGAGCACTGTGAACTACGACGGTTCCAAATACGTTGTCATGGTAGGGCAGGTTTTCCATGTCTGATCTTGTGCAGTCGGGGCATCTTTTGCTTGCGATCCTTAGCATTCCTTCTGACAAATCCATGCAATGGCATTTCAAATCCGAACGGCTCTGCTGCAGCATCTGTGTAATTGTAGCAGTTCCGCAGGCGAGCTCGAGTACCGTTTCGCCGGTCTGTGTCGTTTCCGATATTAGAGAAACGAAACTTCGGTACATATAGTCTGAAAACCGCGTGGTATGATAGAGTTTATCATAGATGTCTGCTATGGCATCCTCTAACTCTAAATCTTGCAGCTTCCAGCTCTTGTCGATTGTTTGATTCGTCGTGATGTCAATCTCGATTACAAACGGGCGAGAACTTAAACGTTCGGTGCAGTAGTCTATATGACTTGAATTATTTCCTGCAATCATGATTGGACGGGGCGTTTCATTGTCGTGCACTTGCTCTGTTACTCTCGAAAAACCAAGCCGTGATTCGCGTTATGAAAGCTAGAATGGGGTAGGTTTATAGCATTAGTAGATCGAATTCGCAGATGCCTGCATAGAATAATGGATCCTGTAGACAAGGCAGTTCTTGCTTCATTGTATGCCAGCAACCTTGATCCTTCGACCTCTGCCTACGACAGAGTGAAA
>JANWIX010000113.1 GCA_025449675.1 Nitrososphaera sp.
CCTGTTATTGATTAATATATTGTAGTTGCTTTTGGGTATGACGGGCGGGGGTCGCCTAGCCTGGTAGGGCGTGGGATTGCTAATCCCATGTCCGAAAGGACACGTGGGTTCGAATCCCACTCCCCGCGCCTTACACAAGGGTTTATACGCAAACTTTATGGGAGATGTGAGGAAAAACGAAAGCAGAGGACAGGATAGAATGGCAGCCGACCTCGCTCGACACTCGACTTCAGGCGATAAAGTCATCACAGCCATTCTCAACGCTTATTGTGACACAAGCGTTTCACGAATTCAGGCAGCACTCACTTGTTGAGATGCAGCTATGGGTGGCGGTCTCGCAATGGATCTGTGCGCACGTGGTTCGCCATCAACGCTTCAAGGAATTTGAGCAAAATTTGGGACGACTACAAGCCATGGAGAAATCAAAGAAGGAATCCTAGTTGCCAGGTCATTAGAAAGGAAGGACTGGATATTGCAAACTACGACGCGATCTGTGACAGTGAATTTGGAAAACATAGCATAGATGATTCTAAATACACTAGTCTGAATGTATCGACTATCGCATGTTAGCGAGCATTCTTGTTATAGTTTTGCTCTCGCTCATCACCTTCAGAGTATCAAGTCTTTCTTATGGAGACTCTCAGGCGATCATCATATCGCAGCCGGTAGTCAAGGATCTTGAGGATCACGACTTGGCACAAGCAGCAGTCAACTCGCAAGTAGTTCTCTCGTTCAAGATACGTCACACAGGAGACGGAGAACAGTCATACACCGTGCTGATAGAAGTTAGAGACGCGGATCAAGTAACTATTTACTTGCAGTTTCAGAAAGGCACGATGACAGGCAATTCAGAGATCGAGATAGGTTCGTCCTGGACACCTACAGCGCTAGGTGACTACGAGGTCAGATCATTTGTCATCAGCGAGTTGCAGCAGCCAGAGATACTTTCACCGATAGTCACTTCGAAGGCAGTAGTCAGTTTCGTAGAAGCAAGGAAGCAAGTTCAGATGCCTGAACAGAACATCCCCCAAGAAGAGCCTGTGACTCCACCTGAACTGGACAAACTTAGACGATACGCTCTAGACGCGATTAACAAGGACAGGGAGAAGTTCGGTCTTGCTCCGGTGCAACTGAGTTATAATGAAGCGGCGCAGATTCACGCAGAAGATGTTTTTGAAACAAGAAAGATATCTCACTGGATGACGAAAGGTGAAAAGCCATACATGACATACTCGAGATACGGAGGGGAAGGCAATGTGGGACAGAACGTTGCCGTATCAGGATATGACGAAGACTATCAAAGCTGCAAGATAGGCATTTTTCTGTGTGAAAAGACAGATCCTTACGTGGAGATGGATGGCTCGCAGTATAGCATGATGTATGAAGACGAAGACTGCTGCGATAACGGGCACAGAGACAACATACTTGACAAGTATCATACACACGTTAGCATAGGAATCGTCTATGACGACTACTTTTTCGCGCTAGTCCAGAATTTTGAAGATCAATACATTGACTGGACTAACACCATAGACGAGGAAGACGCGCATTCAGACATTGTATCGATGTCAGGCCAGTTCAAGAACAACATAGACGTCTATACAAACAACGACGTCTCGTTCTACAGTGTGAGCATTTACTACGACCCTATCCCAACGCGAGAAACTTATGAAGATAATGTAGACGAATTGTCATACGGTGGAGGCGAAGAAATAGCGATAGTCGTTGAACCTGCGCCACAAGACTACTATTATGAGCAGCCTTCAGATTACATGCTCGTAGAAGCCGAGTTCTGGCGAGTGACTGATTCTGATTTTCAGATAATCTTCAAGACAGACGATCTGCAGAGACAGCATGGCGATGGTGTCTACTCGATAACGGTATGGTGTCAAGGTGCTCAAGACGATTATTTCATAGCATCGAGTATATCTCTATACAAAGACTAGACGTTCTTGAAGGGTTACTTTCATCAGTTAGGCAGCAACAGAATCAAAGCCATACCCGTGAGCCCTATCATTCCTGCCGTAGTCAGAATTGCGAACAAGAGTCGATTCATCTGGTCAATACTATGTTAGCAGGTCTCTTTATCAACCCATTTCACCCGGATTAAGACGTGACGCTGCCCGCACAGTTCAGATTGTGGCTGTGTAACTCGGTTGACAAAAGCTAAACTTAATTCCTATTCCAATCAACCTAGTGCATCCCCGGGAATGACTCTCCAAGAGTACAAACGCAAAAGGAACTTTGCGAAAACACCAGAGCCCAAGACTCGCAAAATGCGTCTCAAGAAAGCCAAGCTACAGAGATTCGTAGTGCAAAGGCATGAAGCTACCAGACTCCACTACGATTTCCGGTTGGAAACAAAGGAGGGTCTCCTCAGGTCATGGGCCGTGCCCAAAGGGCTGACATTGGATCCAACGATAAAGAGGTTGGCTGTATTGACGGAAGATCATCCCGGCAGCTACATTCACTTTGAAGGCAAGATACCGAAAGGAAACTATGGCGCCGGAACTGTAATCGTCTGGGACACCGGGGACTATGGCATTGATGGTGACCTGGAAGAACAGTTCAAGAACGGGAATATCAAGCTCATTCTTCACGGAAAGAAACTAAGAGGGTCATTCCATCTTGCAAGGCTGAAGGATTCTGACAAGCAATGGCTCGTTATCAAGACAAAGGATGAATTCTGTTCGACCCAAGACGTTACGGCTACGATGCCCGAGTCGGTTTTGACCGGCCGTACAAACGCTCAGGTGAACCGAAAATTAATGCGGACGGAAGCTCCCGAAGCGCCAAAAGGATCGCTTGAAGACTTTCCCTCTTCAGTCAGGCCGATGCTGGCCGTGCCGGTGGATAAGCCATTTGACAGCAGGGACTGGGTGTTTGAAGTCAAGTGGGACGGCGTCCGCTCCATCCTCTTCCTCAACAAATCAAAAAACATCCTTGAGATTCAGGCAAGGAGTGGCCTGACGATAACTCACAGGTATCCCGAGATCGTGGCGATCGCCAAATCGACTATCCAATGTGAAAACTCGGTTGTACTGGACGGAGAAATTGTGGTACTGAATTCCGAGGGGGTCCCCGACTTTCAGCGCCATCAGAAAAGAATGAACATAGACTCAAAGAAGGACATCGAGTCGCTCTCACAGAGCACGCCTTCCACCTATTTTGTTTTTGATATCCTGCACCTTGATGGCAGAAGCTTGAAGCAGCTGGAATTTTTGGAGAGGAGGGCCATACTTGCCAAAGTCCTGAAGGTGCGTTCTCCCAGAATTCGCATTTCGGACTATATCGAAGAATCAGGCGAGGCTGTATTTGATAACGTCGTGAGCATGAAGCTTGAAGGCGTTGTCGGTAAGCAAAAGAACAGCAAGTATCTGGAAGGCGCCAGATCGCCATCGTGGGTAAAGATCAAGAGCAAAGTCACACAGGACTGTGCAATAATCGGCTATACGCCGGGAGAAGGCAACAGGGAAGGATATTTCGGGTCATTGATCCTCGCCGCTTACATCCATGGCAGGCTAAAGTTCATCGGGCATTCTGGAAGCGGCTTCACGTCCGAGCAGGTCCAGGAAATTTTCAAGAAACTGGAACGATTAAAGACAGCGCGGCGCCCGATTGACTTTGTCCCTTATGTCAACCGAGAGCCGGTCTGGATAAAACCAAAGATGGTGACCGAGGTAAAATTCAACGGATGGACCCAGGAGCAGATAATGCGGGGGCCCATATTTGTCAGACTTAGAGAGGACAAGTCGCCGGACGAATGCATAGTTGAATTGCCGAAAGAGAAGCAGAGGGTGGTAACGAAGGAGCCCCCGCGACTGAAAGAATACGCTTTTTCCAACCTTTCAAAGGTGTACTGGCCCGCCAAGTCTGAGCGCCGCGCGCTAAAGAAAAGAGACCTTGTGGAATATTACGACCAGATAAGCCGCTACATCCTGCCGCACCTGAAGAGCCGGCCTCTTTCCCTGAGCAGGTATCCGGACGGGATAAACGGCAAATCGTTCTATCACAAACACTGGGACCAGGCCACGCCTCCCGATGCCAGAACAGTGCCGATATTCTCGGAACCGAAAAATGATGTCATCAACTCTCTTGTCTGCAACAACAAAGAGACACTGCTCTGGCTTGCCAGCTTAGGCTGCATAGAAATGCATCCGTGGTACAGCAGAGTCTTGGATGGTTCTGCATGTAAGCGCAGCGCCATGGCAGGAAAAGTTCCGGACCCGGCAGACGAAAAAAAGTGCGGCCTGGATACCCCTGACTTTATCATATTCGACCTTGACCCGTACATCTATTCGGGCAGCGAGAAGGCGGGAAGTGAACCCGAATACAATGAGAAGGGATTCAATGCCGCGGTGGACGTGGCTTTTGAGCTAAAGGACCTATTTGATCGATTCAAGATTGACTCCTATGTGAAGACTTCTGGAAAGACAGGGTTGCATATCTTTGTCCCAGTTGCGCCGGCATACTCTTACAAGCAGACGAGGGACTTCGCAGAAATAGTGGGAAAGATGCTGAGAAGAGAAAATCCTGACAACATTTCGATGGAATGGAACACGGCAAAAAGGAAGGGCAAAGTATTTTTTGATTATAACCAGAATGCAAAAGGCAAAACTGTCGCGTCAGTCCTGTCCGCAAGACCTACTGCTTCCGCCACGGTTTCAATGCCGGTAAGGTGGAGCGATCTGGATCGGCTGCTTCCGACCGACTTTACTATCCTTAACGTTCCCGAGATCCTACGAAAAAAAGATGATCCGTGGTCAGACATCCTGCGCAGGAAACAGGACCTAGCCAAGATACTCGGGCGACTTGACTAGCCACGCTTTTGCTTGCTTTGCTTTACGCTTGCCTTCAGCGCCTCGAGCAGGTCCCTGCCAGATTCAGGCTCTTCCTGCTCCTCCTTTATGACGTGAACCTTGCCGCGCGCTTTCTGGTTGATAAGTTCTCGCAGTTTCGCAGCATACGCGTCTGAATACTGACCGAGATCAAGGTCCTCTGACGTGAGGTTGTCAACAAGCATCTTGCCTAGTTCGATCTCTTGTTCTTCGATCTTTAATTTTGCCGTCGCGTTAGATGTGATTTCTTTTATCTCGTCGATCGGCTTTATCTCATCCAGATAGTGGAGCTGGTGCATCACAAGTCCTCTCTGGTACGCCCGCAGAGCGACCAGGTGTTCTTTTTCTCGAAGGACTACTTTGCCGATCCCTATCTTGCCAGTTTTTCGAAGGACGTTGACTAACAGAGAGTAAGCCTTGTCGACAGTCTTGGAATCGGGTGCGATATAGTAGCTTTTTTCCACAAAGATAGGATCCAGGCTTTCGGCCCCGATGAATTCCTTGATGTCGATTGTTTTCGTGGTCTTTAGCTTTACATTATCCAGTTCGTCCTTCTCTAGCAAAACGTACTTGTCTTTTGAGACTTCGTAGCCTTTCTTGATGTCGGACCATTGAACTTCCCTTTCCTCGACTGCGCACCAGCGCTTATAGTGTATCTTGTGACCATTCTCGCACAGCTGGTTGAATGAAAATTCTTTGGATTCCGTTGCGGAGTAGAGTTTAATTGGAATGTTAACGAGACCGAAGGAGATACTTCCCTTCCAGATGCTCCTAGGAGCCAATGCAAGCTTATCTTGGGTTTCAGATATTTAACTGCTGCCGGATATGTGGACATAATCGACTTGTCCATTTTTCGCACAGCCGACTCGTCCCTTCAAGGGAGACCTTCGGGTTCTTCTCTGGTTGCTAGTCCAGCGTTGATTGCTTCATCTCTTCCCAGACTGCAGGCTTTAGC
This sequence comes from Nitrososphaera sp., assembly GCA_025449675.1. GTDB lineage: Archaea > Thermoproteota > Nitrososphaeria > Nitrososphaerales > Nitrososphaeraceae > Nitrososphaera. The sequence goes on from JANWIX010000113.1 coordinate 5,794, forward strand.
CCGACAAGCTTTCTAAGCATGTTCGCGGTGGCCGCCGCAAACCCGGCGTAATGGTTGCTTGTTGGCACGAATCCATTCTTTAGCTTCTTGTCCTTCGATAGCCTGTTGATGACCGCGGCCCAGGCTTTCATTTCAGATGTTTTATCCTTTTGAATCGTACCGAATTCTTCCGCTGGGATGCTCCTATCCCCCATCAGCCTGAGATAGATAAAGTCGGTCGTTACCACGGTCGGAGTCTGCATTTCTTCAAGCTCGCTCCAGGCCAGACAGATATCATTTTTCCGGAGGAACGAATAGACCTTATCGTCAAACCAGCTCTTGTGTCTGACCTCAATTGCGTACCGGAACCTTTTGTCAAATGGCAACTTTGGAATCTTGTTCATTCCTTCTTTCATGGTCATCGAGGGCGGAAGCTGGATGAGCAGGCAGCCCAATTTGCCGGCCAATGGAGTCATTTGCTTCTGGAAATATTCCATATCGCTCTCAACTTCGCCCAAGCGCTTGATGTGAGTGATCCTTTTCGGAAACTTTGCCGTGAACCTGAAATTGTCAGGGGTTATTTCTGCCCAGCGCGTCGTAGTGGCTGTATTTGGTATGCGATAGAAGGATGATTCGATTTCGACGTAATCAAAGACCTTGCTGTAGTGTTCAAGATAGTTCTTGCTTTCAAGACCCTTTGGGTAGAAATGGCCTTCCCAGGCTTTATAGCTCCAGCCCGAGCAGCCGACGGAAAGATGCAAGCGTCCGGAATATTATGATAGGTTAGATTATTGTGTTCCTGTATCGCCAGCAAATCGTCTGAAAATTTGACGTGGGAAAGGAGTTGTAATAAACTCCCCCTCCACTGATTACCCGTTTTCCGAAGGCTGTAGCTCTATGGCTTTTGCGATTGCATCATCGATTCAGCAGTCACCCTGCATGATAAAGCAGCCGACCGCGTTCTGACTCTGCATTGAAGCAGGGTCAGAGAACGTGCTCATTCCGCCGCTACCTGCCATCTGGATCATTGCCTGACCCTGCGATGAGGACATCGCAAGAACCAGCAGGGCAAGCATGCCGAGGACGCCCAACACAATAAATGCACCGCGCATTTTTCCCGCCATATTACAGCACTGGAGGACTAGATGCCAGAGTCGTTAAAAAAGAGAGTGGACTTGGCACTATGTGGTTTGCAGTATGTGGATTCCGGTACGTGCTTCAACTCGTGCTCAAAAAGGGGAGCTAGCCTGCAGAGCAAAAGGGGGAATGCCAAACAATGTTGGCTGCTCTGCAGGCGACGATGGTTATCCAGTGCGTCTTTATAAGTACCGAAGCACCTGCGGGGGAGGGGGTGCTGATCCGGTTTTGGTTCGGCATCACCGATTCTTTCCCTTGGAGCCGGCACCCGGACAACATTAAACTAAATAAACTCATGACGATCTATTTGAATCAAGAATGAGAGTAGACCACATCGCGATAGCTGTCAACAGTGTGGAGGAGGCCCTGAAGAACTATCAGAAGATCCTCAATATCGACGAGGTAGAGATAGAAGACGTTCCCAATGAAAAGGTCAAGGTTGCGATGCTCATGCTCGAAGACACCAGGCTGGAGCTCATGGAGCCGACATCGCCTGACAGCCCGATCTCTAGGTTCCTGCAAGAGCGCGGCGAAGGTATTCACCATATCGCGATAACCGCTGACGATATCGAAAAAGATGTAGCAAAAGCGTCGTCTAACGGGATGAGGATGCTGGGTGGCCTTCGGACCGGCTCGTACGGACGTAGGATCACTTTCATCCATCCAAAGTCGCTCAACGGCGTGCTCACAGAATTCTGCGAGGCGCCGCCAGAAAACGACAAAGAAGAATAACCACGAGGCTGTCAAGTCTTTCATATTGCCATCCCATTGCGCTGAGCTCCACGACATGCTGGCTCGAAGCGTCAAGCGAAATCGTGTCGATGCGCTCCTGCTGTCAGGCGGGCTTGACAGCAGCATACTGGCGTCTATGGTTCAGCCCAGCTACTCTGTGACTTCGGCTCTTGGCGCTGACGCGCCAGACCTTGTTTTTGCAAGACAGGTCGCAAAAAAGTGCGGCGCAAAGCACGCAGAGGTCGTATTCAAGCATGAAAGAATGCTAGAGCTCGTCGCATCTGTTGTGCAGATTTTGAAGACGTTTGATCCCATAGAGATCCGAAACTCTGTAGTCGCGCTGGCGGGAATAGCACAGGCAAAGTCAGATGGATATTCTGCCATTATGACGGGAGATGGAGGTGACGAACTTTTCGCTGGCTACAACTATCTCTCAAAATATCATGATGACTTTGAAAGGCTCGACAGAGAGCTGCGCCGCCTCTGGCATGTGATGCATTTTTCATCATTAAGGCTGGGCGAGAACCTGGGCATTGAAGTGAAGACGCCGTATCTGGATCCCGAGTTCATGCGATACGCCATGTCGCTGGCAGTCGAGCACAAGGTTGGAGAACATGACGGTAGGAAATGGGGCAAGTTTATCCTGCGCCGGTGCTTTGAACCTGAGCTTGGAAGCATGATAGCATGGAGGCCCAAGCTTGCACAGGAACAGGGGGCGGGAACTGACAGGTTCGGCGAATACATCGATGGGAAAATAGATGACTTGACTTTTGCAAACAGGAAAAGAACAGCTCAGGCAGAAGGAGTCAGGCTCAGGAACAAAGAGCACTTGCATTACTATGGGCTTTTCAGGAGCTATTTCGCGCCTCCGCGTGAAGACGATTGCGAATCCAGGTGCCCCGACTGCCGCGGCTGTATCGAACTGGACCGAAGGTACTGCAGGATTTGCGGCGCGTTTCCTGTCAGGCCGACGAGATCGCTATGAATACTTGCCGGGCTTTTTCCTAAAGATCCTCTTGCAGCCTTCACAGCAGAAATAGTAGGTCCTGCCATGGTGCTCGTGGCTCACTGCAAGTTCCTGGTCCATCTCTATGCCGCATACAGGATCTACAGGCATGATGAGCGTTGAACGTGAGATAAGCGTATTTATTGTTATCCTATTTGACGGTAGCAAATAACTGACTGACCAGTCAGTTATATTTATTAGGTACCCGTTGCTTTCTATAGGCAATGTCACGAAAGAACATATCAGAGATGAACGACTCTGGTGACATGAGAGACGATTCGGTCGTCATGAAGGTTGACAACGTTACAAAGGTGTTCGAGTCCGCGGCCGGCGAGGTCGCGGCGCTTCAGGGCGTCAGCCTTTCAATTAGGAAAGGCGAATTCGTCGCCATAGTGGGTCCTTCCGGAAGCGGCAAGTCCACCCTGCTCCACATCATCGGAGCACTTGACAGGCCAACTTCAGGCAAGGTCTTTATCAGAGGCGTGGACATTTTTACTCTTAACGACTCTGAACTGGCGACGATGCGGAACTATCTTATCGGATTTATCTTCCAGTCATATAATCTGATAAACAGAACAACCGTGCAGAAAAATGTGGAGCTTCCTACTATTATTTCCGGAATGGATCACGCGGATAGATCCAGGAGGGCGAGAAAAATTCTCGAAGTCCTAGGCATAAGCGAAAAGGCCGGCTTCAAACCGTCAAACCTGAGCGGTGGCCAGCAGCAACGAGTTGCGATCGCCAGGGCGCTGATGAACGACCCGGCGATAATTCTTGCTGACGAGCCAACCGGCAACCTGGACACAAAGACAGGTCAGGAAGTCTTTAACCTGCTAAGGATGCTGTCAAGCAAGTTCAGGCGCACAATAGTGATGGTAACACACAATCCAGACCTTGCAAAGGCATCGGACAGGGCGATATTCATCAGGGACGGCATGGTAGAGAAGGAGGTCGCCTATCGATAATGCGCAAAGGAATAGCGGCACTTGCCCTCGCCGGCGTTCTCTCTCTTTCAATTCTCGTATCGGGCCAGCCTCTGCTCGCCGCCTATGCACAGGAATCATGCCCTGACTGCGACAAAGAGCAGATAATCGAATCTCTGTATAACGGACCGGTCTATCTTGATTCATTCTGGACGACCTTTGATTCGAGCTTGACAGACCAGGAAGTCCTCGCTTCAAGAACAGAAGTAGAGGTCGGACCTGGAGACGGAGCTTCCACGCTAGCCGTCGTGCTGGTGAATAGAGGACCCTCTGATATTTCCGGCGTAGTCGGATACCTCTCCCTCCCCGAAGGTTTCAAGGCGACGGGCAGGCCGGCCGGAGCTCAGGCCGACGCGGCGTTTAACCAGGTCGCTACCGTAGGAACGCCATTTGTCCTGCTTTTTGACGTTGACGTGCTAGAGAACGCTTCTGTCAGGGAATACTCCACCAACCTAAGGGTGGAATATTCCAGGTTCTTCGAGGCAGGGGTGCCGAGAGTCAAGGACCTCGTCGTTTCGTTCAGAATAACCGGAGAGCCGACCCTGACAGTAAGCAGATCGTCCGCAGATTCGAGCAACCAGATAGCAGCCGGCCGGATCGAAGAGTACACTTTTGATGTTGCTAACGAAGGGACAGCTCCTGTAACAAACGCGGTGATAACTGTGGTATCGCCTTCAGAATCTCTGGAAATCCTGGGCGACTCAAAGTGGACAATCCAGAGGATTGAAGAGGATTCCAAAGTGGCCCTGTCCACCCGTATCTTTGCCGCCAGGCCTCTGATTGGAAATCCGGCATCGTTTGACGTGACGATCGACTATTCCTCAAATGGGATTTCGAGCAGCGAGACCTTCAAACTAGGGACGTACGTCGCAGGCGAAATAAGCATCAAGGCTTATGAAATTGAAGTCAATGACATTGGCGGAATTCCTAATGTTGTTGGGAACCTGTTGAATGAGGGCAACACCGTTGCACTCTTTACCACTATCGAGCTGGTTGATGCCGGGGGCCTTGCGACAGATCTTCCACCCCAGCAGTACCTGGGCGACCTGGAAGAAAACTCGCCGCTGCCATTCAGCATCCCTGTTGATGTAGGCAGTGCCGGGGCGGGGACGTACCCCGTTTCGCTTCGGGTGACGTACAAAGACAACCTGCGCGAAGTGCATACCCTTGACATAGATTCCGAAGTCAACTTTGTTCCGGTACTGACAACGGACCAATCAGCGGCGGCGCCGGGTATGGAAATGGCCATCCCGATCGTCATCGGAATAGCGGCAGTTGTGGTAGTAGCAGTGGTTCTGATAAAAAGGAGGCAGAGGAGCGCTCTTAGGCGCACGATAACAGCGGGCAAACAGGACGACATCGAATCTCTCCTTGACAGCCAGCAGCGGATTGAGAAAAGAACCGACGATCGCAAATGAACATAGCCCAGATCTTTTCCCTTTCATTTGACGCCCTGAGGGAGAGAAAGACAAGGTCGGCACTCACGGTGCTCATGGTCGTGGTTGGTTCCAGCCTGATGGTGGCGCTGAACGGACTGGGGGCGGGCTTTGGTGCTTTTATTGACGAGCAGTTCAGTCAGCTGGCGCCTAACATTATCTTTGTCACGAGCGCGCAGGCCGACAACTCGGATCCTTTCGGAGGCGGCCCTCCACCAGCTGCCAAGATCACACTCAACGAAGCAGTGGTCAGCCGGCTAAGATCTCTGCCATTTGTAGACGAAGTGATTCCGTCGTACCAGGCGCAGATAACGCTTGAATCCAGGGGCAAGTCGCAAGACACGACAGTGTTTTCAATCGACCCGCAAAAACTCTACGTCATCGCGCCCACCGTAGAACTAGTCGAAGGTTCATCTATTAGGCAGAACGACCCGTCGGCGATCGTCCTGTCTGACAGTGTTGCCAACCCTCCGGGTGAAGACGCTCCATTTGCAGTGATTGGCCAGACATTACGCGCGAAATACTCGTTTGTGGACGCTGACACCGGCAAGCAGGAGGAGAATTCAAAGAGCTTTGTCGTGAGCGCGATTCTAGAGCCCACGGGGAACCCGACGATCGATAACTCGGTGATATTCAACAGGATAGCTGGCAACGCGCTTTTGGAGAAAGCCAACAAGTACGATTCGCTTCTGGTCGCAGCCGAGTCGGGGAATCACGTGGAAATCGTGGAGGAAGAAATCAGAGATCTTTATGGAAACGATATAGGGGTCACGACTGCAGCGGCGATTCTCGAAACCATTCAGGAATTCACGACAGGCTTTACGTCTTTTATTCTGAGCATCGCCCTGGTCGCGCTCTTGGTAGGAGGCGTCGGCATCATCACTACTCTATACACGTCTGTGATGGAGCGGATCAGAGAAATAGGCACCATGAAAGCCATAGGCGCCCAGAGCAGCTTTATCCTCGCGCTATTTCTGTCCGAGGCAATGATTATCGGTGTATTAGGCGCTTCTCTTGGCCTGGCCCTTGGAGCTGCGGGAGGCTATGTCCTTGTCGCGGGTTTTGCATCCCAGGACCCAGGTTCGTCCGGGCTTGCACCGGTCTATCGGCCGGCAGACCTGGCTCAGGTGTGGGGACTTTCCGTCGGTCTCTCAATGATAGCTGGACTCTACCCAGCATGGAAGGCTTCGAGACTTCCGCCAATAGTTGCGCTGAGAAGAGAATAGACGGCCGGCAGCGGTATCCAGGAACTAGGATTGCTCAGCGATTGAGATCAGTCTGAGGCCAGGCCTTGTCAAGATGTTTCCCCATGATTCACTCCGGAGGCTATGCGCGAATTTGCTAATGAACTCGTGTGACTGCAAGGACCGGGCTTGAAGACCTGCGGCCATCGAAATCCAATCTTCACAGTGATACTAAATGAAAAAAGGGAAAAAACGGGAGTCTGGTTCTGACCAGACTTGTCGAAATCCCGTTTACGGGATGGACCTGCTGTAAAGCTTGCCTTCTAGTGCTAGCTTGTACATCTCGGCCACGTATGGGTTCTTTGCTGGTGATTCTGCACCCAGTTCTACCAGTCTGGCGTACACTCTGACCACATAGGCCAGAGCACCCATGAATGCCACGACGACACCCATGTTAAACATCCAGTGGTTAGGAACTGCGAAGATTTCTTCGACGAACCAGAAGTGCCACATCTCGTTGACACCGATTGTGAACATCGTGGCTAGGTAGCCAATGATGGTAATTTTCAGACCGGTGTTCATCGAGTTGCTTGGACCCCTAAGGATTGGTACTCTTCTGTCGTACATTGCGACAAAACCCCAACCCAGTGGGAGAGCCACGAAGTGGCTGTATAGCCACCAGTGAGCTGGCGTAAATGCACTGTCTCTGATTGCTGTCTGGTGCAGTGAGCCGTCGACAAAGTTGTCGACTTCTACTGAGGCAGCGATTGAACCCAGCATGATGACCATGATGTATATTTTCTTTAGTCTCTGAATTTCGACTTCCTTTGGTATCAGTGCTGGCATCTGTGCCATAGGTATCCTAGGTCGAGTACCAGTATATTAACATGCACTTCACAATAGAGTGAAA
>JANWIX010000114.1 GCA_025449675.1 Nitrososphaera sp.
CAAACAAGATAATCTCCGAGATGTACGACCTCGGTATACCTGTCATCCTTATGGGATACACGCTGGGCAAAGCTCAGCTTTTGACAAAGTTGTTTGGCCACTGGGATCCGATATACGTACACGACTCTGTTGCCAGAATGAACTCTGTTTATTCAGATCTAGGAGTAGAACTCAAAAGTGCGACGGCTTACTCAGAGGCAGAAGAACTTGGACTGCTTTCAAAGAACAAGCCCTGGATAATGGTGGCGCCGCTTATGAATGCCCGGAACTCTTTTGTCAGGGAAATGAAGGACAGGTATGGCGCAGTTACCATAGGGTTCACAGGCTGGGCAGTTGGTGCCCGCTACAAGTACATGGCGGGCCTTGACTATGTCATGCCACTTTCTGACCACTGCGACTACGAGGAGCTGGTGGATGCGGTGAAGCAATGCCGGCCGGATAAAGTCTACACTTTCCACGGCTTTGCAGCAGAATTTGCCAGAGCTCTTGAAGAAATGGGCTACGACGCCGAACCAGTCAGGAAAGGGAACATGAGAGACAAGAAATCCCTTTCCCTAGACTCATTTCAATAAACGGCGCCAGAAACTACTTGCGATCCTGTTCGCGGAAGTAAGGAATTATCTTGGTTCCAAACATTTCGATGTTCTTGAAGTAGCCGTCTCCCCAGAATCTTATGATAAAGTGGTTTGTGCCCGCCTTGATGAACCTGTCCAGCATCTGTATCACGTCATCCGGCTTACCTACTCCTATCGCAGTCCTTGCCACGCTGTCAGGTATCTTTATGGCTGCGGCCTTCATCTGCTCCATGAGCTCCGGCTTGTTCATCGCATATTCAGTGAAGTACCTGCGAAAGTCAAACTCGGAATCCTGAGGGATGTCATGGACTTTTAGTAATTCGGGCTTGAAGAGGCTCACCTTCACAGCATTTTTCATCTTGTTCCACGCCTCCTCGCCATCGTCAGTGAAATAAATGTCCACATCGTTTGCGAACTGGAAATCGTCAAGCTGCCTGCCCGCCTTCTTTGCATGGTCCTTGATCACGTTTGCATGCGCCTTGAAGAGCTCCGGAGTGTAGCCGATCGGGATCCAACCATCGCCATAAGTCGCGCAGAGCTCTAGCGTCTTTGGGGCACCTGCGGCGATGTAGACTGGCGGCCTTGGTTTTCTGATGCTCTTTGCCTGAAGGCAGGCGTTGACCAGTTTGTAGTACTCGCCGTTGTAATTTACAGTGTTGTCCGGATCGGACTTGAACAGCCGCTCGATAACTTCAAGCTGCTCCTTGAATTTTGTCACAGGCTTGCTGAACTCGATCCCAAAATCCACAACGTTCTGGGCCTCGCCGGCTCCAATGCCAAGAATCCCCCTGCCATTGGTGATTCTGTCAAGCGTTATGGTAGACAGTGCAATAGCGGAAGGGTGTCTCCTGATGGCGTCCGTGACACAGGTTCCAAGCTCGACATTCTTTGTGATAGCCCCTATTGCCGCCAAAAGAATCCACGCGTCGTTGACCACTGCCTTTTTCCACTGCGGAACGTTGGAATGGTCCATGGCCCAGACGGAATCATAGTCCAGCCTGTCGGCCATCTGGCAGCCTGTCATTATCTGGGTTTCATCAAGTCCAAGCCTAGCAACGTTGAGTCCCTGCGTGAAACCAAACTTTACTCTTTTCAAAACAACAATCCTCCAGAGAACGAGAGAAAGAGGTACTTATTATTCATTTGACTTTATCAAATAGAGGATATATTTTAATCTTGAGCGCGCCGAAGCTGAAAATTCACGCCCTCGTCAGAAGGACCTTGTCAATATATTATACTCAAAATGTCAAGAGTGGCTAAATCACCATGTAAAATCACAACCTCGCAACACGAGTCAATGCTAGGTGGCAGCGGCGGGGGAAGGGAAAACGATACCGTGGACGACCAGTTCATGGGGATAATAGACGACCTTGTGGTAATGTCAGAGCACGATTCAGAACTTGCTGAAGGCTTGAGATGGATAGACAACCAGTCGCGCAAGCAGGGGGTTACCTTCTACGAGATGGCCATGATAATATTGAGAAAGCACATGGCAGAAAGAAAGGCCAAAGAGTGGCTTAATAACAAGCTCAGTTCGCAATAAACGAACGGACTGCCTTGTTCACGGCATCCTGAATTTTCGGATCAGTCACGTTAGGGACTATGTTGAAGGGCTTTAGCTGGTCTTTTGGAATAATGTCTGCCAGGGCATACGCAATATTGACCAGGAGCTGCTGGCTTATCTTGCGAATCCTGTTATCCAGAATCGCCCTCATGGTGAACGGAAATACCAAGGCGTTGTTTGCCCTGTTTTCAAACTTGTAGCTTCCGGTAGCGATCACGCGGGCCCCTGCCTCAGCCGCGTCTTTTGGATGAATCTCGGGGTCAGGATTTGTCAGGGGGAGAATTATCGAATCCTTGCTCATGGATCTTGCCATCGAAGAGGTCAAGAGGTTCTTGATCCCCGAGACTCCGATAAAGACGTCCTTGCCCTTTACCGAGTCAGCAAGAGTGACAGCTCCCTCACTTGCTTTCGTGACTGATGCCAGCTCGTTCTTGTACTTGTTCATGGTGCTTGCCGGCCTTGACTTTGAGAGAACGCCTTGTGAATCAGTTACAACGATATCGGTTATCCCCACGGCGCGCATGATCCTGACGATGCCATAGCCGGCAGAACCTGCCCCTGCCACAACGACGCTTGTTTCCTCAAGCTTTCTATTTGTGAACTTGACGGCGTTTACGAGCGCCGCCAGAGTGACGACTGCGGTGCCGTGCTGGTCATCGTGGAAGACGGGGATGTCGAGCTCGTCTGTAAGCCTCTCGGTAATTTCGAGGGCCTTTGGCGTCTCGATGTCTTCGATGTTTATCCCTCCAAATACTGGCGAGATGTGCTTTACTGTCCTGATTATTTCCTCGCTGTCAGTGGTCTGAAGACATATGGGAAACGCGTCAACATTTCCGTACTGCTTGTAGAGGAGCGCCTTGCCTTCCATTACTGGAAGCGCGGCCTGAGGTCCCAGCGATCCAAGGCCAAGGGTTCTGGTCCCATCCGTAACGATGGCCACATTGTTCCATTTTGAAGTATATTCGTACGCCTTTTCCTTGTCAGCGGCTATCTCGAGGCAGACTTCGGCCACGCCGGGTGTGTATGCAATACTAATTTCCCTAGGTGTCCGGACAGGGACTTTGCCCTTTATTTCGATCTTGCCCCTTACCTTCCGATGAAGCTCAAGGGCTTCCTGGCCAAGTGCGCGTTTTCCGCCAGCCGATTTTTTCGCTTCTGCAGGCGTATCCTTTGCAATAGTTTCCATTAGATGGCTAGGTGCACCCTCTCTTCAGTCCTTCAAATGATCCTATTTATCAAGTGTGCTGCCGGACGCCGGTGCCGCATGTCTGCTAGAAAGAGGAATGTACTCACAACCCATTGGGCCGCAGTACTTGCCGACATAGACAGCCTTTGGCCGGTACAGGGCGGGCTTTGGAGCGGCTTCTGCGAACTTTTCCTCGATGACATGCGCGGCCCAGCCTGCTATTCTTGAAATCGCGAAAATGGGAGTATTGAGGTCCATCGGGATCCCCATGCTATAGTATACCGACGCGCTGTAAAGGTCTACGTTAGGATATATCGCCTGGCGCTTGTTTTCTAGCATCCAGTTCTTTGTGATCTCCTCTATCCTCTTTGTGATATCGTACCACTTGTTGTTCTTTTCCTTCGAGATCCTTGTCGAAAGCCTTGCAAGGACATCTGCCCTCGGGTCTGTCGTGCGATAGACCGCGTGTCCCATGCCCATCACTCTGCCTCCCGACTTTAGGCGGGTTTCAACCCATTTTTCGACATCAGAGGGATCCTGGATTTCAAGGAGCATCTTCATCACCTGGACGTTCGCGCCGCCGTGAAGCTCGCCGGACAGCGCGCCGGCAGCGCCGCAGATGCAGGCGTACATGTGAGCTCTTGTGGATGCGATTTCCCTCGCAGCAAATGTCGAAGCGTTAAAGCTGTGCTCTGCATGAAGAATCAGGCAGACGTCCATAACCCTTGCTTCATCAGGCGAAGGTTCAACTCCTCTGAGCGCATAGAGAAAATTCGCAGAGTGCGAAGCTTCCCTTTCTTCTATAGGGTCGACTACGTGCTGGCCGCTTCTGATTCTGTTCCACGCGGCGACGATTGCGGGGATTTTCGCCATGAGAATTATTGCCCGCCGTATGTGCGCATCCTTTGACGTATCCTCGATATTCAGATCATAGTCGCTCAGTTCAGATATGCATGACTGCAAGACATCCATCGGCTGGGAACGCCGGGGCCTGTTTTTCAGGTTCTTTATCAGGGGCTCCGGGATTCCTCGCGCTTCTTCCAGTCTCCGCTTGAAATCCCTGAACTGTTGTTCAGTCGGCAGTTCTCCAAAAAGCAGGAGATATGCCGTTTCTTCATAAGTTGAATGCTTGACAAGGTCAAGGATGTCATACCCTCTGTAAATTAATTTGCCATTCTCGCCGTCAATTGAGCATATTTTCGTGTCGGCAACCTCGATATTGCGAAGGCCAATGTTGCGTGCATCCATGTAGTATTTGACAACAGTCCTTGGGTCTGATTTTGTATTTTAAGGTAATGTAGCAACTCTAGATACTCTTCCCACGCATACCTGCTGGAATTCGCGCAAGTAGGCTTTGAGCCGGAACTTGGAAAAAAAAGTCATAGTAATTATACCGCCCAAGGCAATTCTCTAGCGCTTGAAAAGAGCCATGACGTACCGGGATGCCGGCGTCGATGTCACAAAGATTCGCACCGCGCAAAAGTCGATTGGCGCGATTATTTCTTCAACCCACAAGTTTATTGCGGAAGGAAAAGTTGTTTCAGGCTTTGGGCACTATGCCGGCCTCATAAAGCTGCGAGGCAACACCCTTGCGCTGCATTCAGACGGGGTCGGAACAAAGGTCATCATAGCTCAGCTGATGAACCGCTTTGATACCATTGGCATCGATTGCGTTGCAATGAACGTAAACGACGTCATTTGCGTCGGCGCCAGGCCAATTGGCTTTCTAGATTACATCGCGCTCAGGCAGCCTAACGAGCAGCTGTTGCAAGAGATCGCCAGGGGTCTGGTGGAAGGGGCAAGGCAATCTGAAACGGCCATAGTAGGTGGCGAGACCGCTATCTTGCCCGATCTTTTAGCCGGCGATGAGAACGCATTTGATCTGGCAGGAATGGTGATGGGCACCGTCAGGGGCAGTCCACTTCTTGGCAATGCGATTCGGCCAGGCGACTTGATACTTGGTGTGCAAAGCAGTGGCCTTCATTCAAACGGCTATACACTTGCCCGCAAGGTTTTGCTGTCGCGGTATTCAATCGATGACAATGCGGAACATCTTGTCCAGACCGTAGGCGAAGAATTGCTTGTTCCCACAAGAATCTATGTAAAGCCTGTGATGGAAATATTGAAAAAGAAAATTAACCTTCACGGCATCGGACACATCACGGGAGGCGCGTTCAAGAAATTGGCCCGCTTGAATCATGGGGTCAGGTACGAGCTTGATCAGCTGCCATCCCCGACCGGGATATTTCGGCAGATACAGGTTGACGGCGGAATTGAAACAAAAGAAATGTATCGCACTTTTAACATGGGAATTGGCCTCTGCCTGATGTGCCCCCCGGCCTCTGCCGAAGCCGTGCGCCGGATCTTCTCAAAGCACAGGATGCACAGCGCGATTATAGGCAGGGTGGAGAAGGGAAGCGGCGAAGTCATTGCCAATATTGGGGGAAAAAGACAAGTTCTCTGATATACAAAAATTAATATTCGCTGCTCGACATTTTTTCAAAGACATTGCTTACGCTGGATCCCGACAACTATCAGCGCGCCTGCCAGACGATCGCGGAAAGAATCGACAGGCGTGGTAGCGCTGTAACTATGGGGCAAATCACGACGATTATCCGAGAGATTTCGTCGGCAAATCATCTGGATACGATGCCAAAAAATGAACACATCATGCGATATCTTCACAATGCCAGCGCCAGAAGCAAGCTTGTCGTGCGCCCCGCCAAGACCGCGTCGGGTGTGGCCGTGATAGCAGTGATGCCCATGCCCTACAGGTGCCCTCATGGCAGATGCATTTACTGCCCTGGAGGAGTCGAGTTCAACACTCCCCTCAGTTACACTGGAACAGAGCCGGCCACAAAGGCCGCGCAGAGATTCGGCTATGATCCCTACAAACAGGTCAGCAGCAAGATGGAACAGCTTCAAGCAAGAGGACATGACACTGGCAAGACGGAAATCGTGATTGTTGGAGGCACTTTCCCGTTCATGCCCGCTGCCTACCAGAAGGGATTTGCAAAGTCGTGTTTTGACGCCCTGAATGGTTTTGCTTCAGCAGACCTTTCTGAGGCAATTTCTGCCAATGAAACCGCAGCCAACCGCTGCGTCGGAATTACCGTGGAGACAAAGCCAGACTATTGCAAAGAGCCACATATTGATCTGATGCTCGAGCTCGGTGTGACCAGGGTCGAGATAGGGGTACAGTCTCTCCGGGAGCAAGTCTACCGGATTGTAAACCGGGGACACACACTTCACGACGTGATCAAAGCGTTCAGCGTAGCCCGGGATTCCGGCTACAAGATAGTGGCGCACATGATGCCCGGCCTCCCCGGAAGCTCGCCCGAGAAAGACATCGAGGATTTCAGGAGGCTGTTTGAGGACGATGCTTTCAAGCCAGACATGCTAAAGATTTATCCAACACTCGTTCTGGCCCACACCGGCCTGTCCAGCATGCACGAGCGCGGAAGCTACGAGGCCTATTCTGACGAAGATCTTGTCCGCGTAATTGTCGAAGCCAAGAAAATGATCCCGCACTGGGTGCGGATAATGCGGGTCCAGCGTGAAATAGAATCCCCGGATATTATTGCAGGACCGAGGGCGGGCAACCTTCGTCAGGTGGTCCTTGAAAGGTTGCGACATGAGGGCGTCAAATGCAGATGCATACGGTGCAGGGAAACGGGGCTGCGCAAGAGATATCCAAGGGGAGACGATGTCGTCCTGAAAAGATTCGACTATCAAGCTTCGGCCGGACGCGAAATATTTCTGTCGTATGAAAGCAGGGACGGAGAAATCATACTTGGTTTCCTGCGTTTGAGGCGGGTGGCAAACCCACATCGGGCAGAACTCGCGGGAAGCGCTGTGGTCCGCGAGCTTCATGTTTATGGCCAGGCGGTGGGAGTCGGCAAGGGAGAACTGGACAACAGCTCG
>JANWIX010000115.1 GCA_025449675.1 Nitrososphaera sp.
GAATTCACAAAGTTCGGGCACGTGATCAAGAATTTTGACTGCTCGTTCTTTGTACTGCCAGAATCTCCCATAGGAGCATTGGCCATGATTGGCTCATCGCTTGCCTTGCTTGGCGGATTCGTCGGGCTGCGAAGATTCAGGAACTAGTAACTGATAGGTGGTTTCCTACCACCTCCTTTTCTTTCCAAATCGACACTCAGTATGTGAGTTGTCAATCGAATACGCACTAGCAATAATTCAAAGGGCCTCTGCTAACCCGGACTTTGAAAACGAAAATAGAGGATTAGGATCCTTTTACAAGGATTCCCTTTAACGCCTGGTTGTCCAAGAGCGCGTCCATCAGCTTTTGCTGCTCTTCCTTTGGAAGTTCGTTAGACATTTCAAGCGAATCGATCGCCCTCAGCTTCCAGTAGCTACCTATCGCGTCTTCAACCGTCGACTGCGCATCAAAAACGATCCTGCCAAAAGCAGTCAGTAGATACTTGCCGCTCTTTTTCCTGACCAGACCCGCTTTTGTCATTCTTGAAAGCCGTGAATAATACTGTTTTCGGGTAAGCTTCGTCCTGCTCTTCAAACTCTCGCTATCAATGATCCCCTGGGCTATGGTTCTGAACAAGTCCATGGATTTATCATCGGCAATGGTCCGTAGGACCGTAGCCGGTGTCTGCAACTTAGCCATCTGCATCTCAATTGATTAATAGGTGCTTATTATATATTTATTACCTGCATGATGTGTCTATACTTCCAGATTGCCCTGTTTTGGGGACTAGATAAGCGTCAAGCGCACAGGGCTGGCTTAGATCGGCGTGAGGAATGCACCGGCGCAGAGTATAGCTTGCAGCACCATGTGCAGTGGAAATATCTTTCTATGCTGCGCTCGCGCTAATTCTGCATCGATCGATTTCAGGCTTTGCTTAATTTGTTGAAGCCTGCTAATGACAAACGCGAAAAATACGCTCGATGAAATGATCACTGCTGCATTCACTAATCCGTAGACCATCCAGGAAAGAGCAATCATCGCTGCCGCCAGAGCAATGAGCAATCGGATTGTGTCGACTCCGCCCATCACTATTGGGATGGTCCGCCGCCCAGCCGCTTTGTCTCCTGCCACGTCTCCGAGATCATTCAGGGTTGAAGAGATGAATATCATGATCCCTAGTAGCATCATCGCGTGTAACGCGGGTGCAGGATTGGCAACAACTTGATCCATTCCATAAATGGATGTCATTCCAAGAACTGCGCAAAGAACATAGAAGGAAGCGATTGCAAGGGTCTTGACCACAAATCTATTCATCAGCTTGACGCGCGGAGCGGAATACAAGATTCCGATGAGCAGCATAGGAACGATGAGCAGCATTGTCGCCACATTGAATGTGGCTGCAGCAAGAATCACTGCAATACCATTGGTAGTCAGGACAAACGTCCATGCCTGTTGCTTTGAGACCTTGCCAGACGGGATTGGCCTCTTCTTTCCATTGGCCCTGTCCAAATCCGCGTCAATAAGATCGTTCAGTATGTACATCCCCGTCGCGATTAGCAGAGAAATAATGGGTGCAGGAATGATCCTTTGCAACAGGAACAATGTGGCCGACTCTGTAGAAAGTACGCCGGGGAATCCCGAAATAGCAAATAGCCCAACCACTGTTGCAAGCGAGTACAGCACTCCCCATTTCCAACGCGATTTGAATAGGATTGCCTGCGACCCTAGAAGTGAGGATTGCGTCTTTTCTAAGGCACTTTTGTTCGCTTTTCGTGCTTCCAGTGACAGTGCTGGCAGCCTTGCGCTATTGTGTTTCAAAGCTGCCTTTCTTTGGCGGAGTAGCTCTGCTAGGGAAATATTGAAGAAAATGCCGTCATGACGGGGAGTACTCATTGTCAGCCATATCCAGGGATAGTTCTGGCCACGCGATAACGATTATAGGTAGATACCTACATTAATAGTTAACTTTCATCTTTCGTCGGGTACTTTAACAAGGACGAATTTCGTCAAAACGATAGATTGGAAGGAGCCGACAGAACTTTGTTATTTTTCTCGAACGCTGACTAAAAGCTGGGGAATCGCCGCAGTCTTGGCGAGCGTGTCGTAATACGATATGAACCGCTGTGCCAAATAGGGATCGTCATAATGCGATATCGCAAGGGTGAACTGCTCGGGGCTTGAATAGTTGGTTGTCTCGTAGCACACTGCAGTACCATCCACAACCATAAAGCTCGCGGCTAACGTGGTCCTCCTCAGATCGAATCTCGGCGACCGCACGATCGAATTCACCATGTCAAAAGTTTCCTTGTTTGGCGGGGTCCTGAGCACCGCGTTCAGCCGGTTCTCTACGCATATCTGATCCGGCAGTCCATCGAGCATGTGGAGCGTGACGCCGCTGGCTACTTTTGCAAACAGGAGCTTTGAAAAATGCGGATCGTGGTATCGCGTCGCAAGGTACACTTCTTTCTGCGCGCCTTCCAAGAGCTTTGTGACCTCGACCACAAGTCGGTTATAGTCCTTGATTACTGAAAATCCGGAAAGATGTGTTCCGTTCACCATGCTTTTCAAGTTGCAGTTCTGGATTATCTCCTCGATGATCTTTTCTCTTTGCTGCAGCGGAAAGTCATGCCTTGACTTTAGAACGTCAACAGCCCTCAGATTCCAAAAGTTTGCCAGTATCTCTTCCATCGTCCGGATGTGGCCGTTGAAGATCAAAGAGCCAAAAGTTGTCGTGCGATAAACAGAGCTGCGCTTTTCAACGAAACCCAGGTCGCGGAGCTTCTTCAATCGGGCGTAGAACTGTTTCTTGCTCAAGTTTCCCGTAGCACTTGAAGATGCTTTGAAGCCGGAATAGGCCATTTTCATTATTGCCAGTGAGTGTCGGTCGGACAGAACGGAAAAAACTTGCTCTGGAGTAGCTGTCTCTGGCATATCTGGGCATGAAAGTAGCCGTTGAGCTATTTAACTGTTGAGAAATACCCATTTATGGTGAGAATAAGCATTTTTAGACAGAAGAGGTAAGCATTATGAAAAATACGAGGCAAGAATTCGGATCCATCACTTCGGTGCCAGCCAGCTGATGATAGTCGAAACAAAACGCCTTCTATCATCTTCTCGGTATTCCTCCAACTGTGAGTAGAATACAGCATCGTAAAACCAGTGATTACAGTCCAATGAGCTGATGGTTTTGTTCGCGGTCTTCAGTAGCTTAAAGAATTCCTCGGACACCTGTGGAAACACGTTTCTGTCCTTGGTTCCATATAGAATCAATATGGGAACTTCAACGTCTGCAAGTTCCTTGAGCTTGCTGTTCCGCTGCGCCACGATGTCAATCAGGTACCTGAACGAATACTGGAAATTTACTTCGCTGTTTCCTGTCATGCGAGCATATTGGCTCCCGCCTATCCGGATGTAGCCAGGGAGAACTTTTCTGATATCGACCCGGTTGCCCTGAGAGAACAGGCGACCCAACAGTAGATAGATGAAAGCCATGGGACTAGGCTCTGCTTCTGACCTCTTTATTCCTTTGATTCTGATGTAGGGCGACAACAGAATCAACCCATCGACAGATTTTCTGAACAGATGTGCATACCAAAGTGCAAAAGTGGAGCCCATGCTGTGGGCAAGAATGAATACCCTAGATGATTTCTTTTTTATTTCCGAGACGATTTGGTTGATTGATTGCAGGCATACTTCAAAGTCCATGTCACCCCTTGTTCCACTGGATCGGCCATGACCGGGGAGGTCTATGCTGTATATGTCATAGCCGGCCTCCGACAGAATCCTTCCTGCATATTCAAAAATTGCCGCGCTGCAGCAAAACCCGTGAATGCAAAGAATAGCATCGCCTCCGGAACCGGTACCTGGGATTTCAATCACGTTTATCCTGCCACTTGCCGTTTCATAAAATGCCAGTCAGGTCAACTCCGTGCGCGCTACGAAAACAGATATTTCAGAATTCATGGTGACCAAGACAAATTCACGTGCGGCCAATCGCGCTAAAGAACCTGGCGTATGTGACGTACGCTACCCTGCTCTTTGCCAGCTGCTTCAAATTCCTGTGCATTTCAGCGTATTGCCTCGTGTTGAGCAATCCCAGCCTCATGATCTGTGGTCTAAGGCTCTCCATTATGCGCCATCCAAGGCTGCTGTACGGCTCATGTCCCATTAGCAGACAGGGAGAATAGCAGTCCACGCTGGTATTCAGCGATTCTTCCACCAAGAGCTTGTACAGTTTTCTGCCTGCCAGCGGATCACCTCCAGATTTTTTTAGCAATGCGACATAGACCTTCCTCAGAGCTTCTACGTTTTTGTCGTCTGGATAGCAGAGCCATGATCCGACAGAGTGGTCAAGTTCCTGAAGTACCATTGCACCTCCGCGCTTTAGCAGCCGCTTCATTGACCTCACAGCCTTGCTCTTGTCGCGCAGGTGGACAAAGAGAAATCGAGAAAAAACAATGTCAAAACTTCCGATACTGTCAAGATTGCTATTAGAAATATTATCACGAACAAACTCCACGTTGGACTGGGTGCTAACGCTCCTGCAGTATTCCAGATATTTCTCGTCAATATCCACCCCGACAACCCTGCCGCTCCTTCCTACGATGTCAGACATCATTCGGGTCACCGAGCCCGAGCCGCAGCCGATGTCGATGCACCTCATTCCCTTCTTTATGTCAGCCTTTACAAGAGCCTCCCTGCTTAACGGTCCAAATAATCCGGCCTGCATCTCGAGCCGCTTGATTTCCTTCACAAGATTCCCCAGAACATAGCCAGGCGCCAATGCCCTCAGATCCTAACCCGGGCAAGCCAGAAAAGTCCGCTGCATCCTTTACGAACCGAAGCGCACTGGCTCACAATGGCGGATATTTTGTCGATTCAATTAACCTTTTCTGTCGTCCCCGGTTTTTCCTGCATTCCCGGACTACCTGAATATATTACCTTCTGCCTGGATCTATGTGAACTATATTGGCATGATCACTTTTTCGATCATGTCAGGGTGCTTGTCTTCGTAATGCTTCGTAAGGTCTTTTGCAGAAGCAAAGCTCTTTGTGCAGGTATCACATCCAAATGGCAGCACCTCGACGTGATTTTTCTTCAAGGCAAATCACCGTGCAGGGGCTGGAGCCGCCTTTTCGTAGGAAACTTTCTGCTGGTTCTTTTTATCCATGAGCTTGGCTTCCTCCATCCGGGAGTGCTTCTCGTACTCTTCCAGACTCGTGAAGGATGTCGCGCACTTGTCACAAACCAGATAGCCTGAATCTGATACGATAGACACCAACGGCTTCTGTGTGATTCGGACAATTTTCCCTCGGGGTAGGCTGATCGCTATCAGGCCACCGTCCTGCCAACTCTTGAAGTGTTTTTCAAATTGCTCGTACACGGAAAGCGTAAAGCAGGCCACAGGATCGTTTTCAAAATCACATGATTTCTTGTTTCGGATATATTCTGCATGGAGTTTTTGTAGCCAGCGGTCTACAAGACTTGGATGCTCTAACAGAATTGATTCCACGATCTCTGGCGTGTAGATAGCAATCTTGGTTTCAAGAGCATCATTGGGTACTATAGAGTAGCCCTTGAGCTTTAGCCCAAGCGAACTGTCTTCAAACGCACTCGACATGGCTATACTATATATATCCAAATTATTAAGGCTATCCCTCATTTCAAGCAGAATAATTCGTAAATTCACCCAGCACAATGACATATTCCAATCCATATCACTGCTTTCTTGCAATTCTCACCTTAGACCCTTGGGGCTTGTATTGCCAAGACTTACTGTGCAAAATGTAGCAAGCACAAGGAAACACGCGGTGGATGGTTGAGAATGGTCCTGCGATCGACCTGAAAAGATCATGTTTCCTTGTTTTGCACTACGTCCCATCCCGCCCGAAATGGCGTGCCAAGAGAGCCGTCCGGGCTGGTTGGCCTGTAGGTGAGCTCTATTCTCTCAAAGTTCAGCTTGACGTTCTCATTCGGAAGCTCTCCGGTGGTTGAAGACTCTATGAAGGAGCTTATTACCACCTTTTCAAGTTCAACTTTCATGAATTGCTGCCCTGCCAGATCCGTCCTAATCCCGGTGAGGACGACCTTGTCGATCACTTTGCTCGAAGCACTTGCCAGAAAAAGCTTGGTGGACGATTTGTCCTGGAGTTTTATCACAGCGAGGTCTTCGAACTTTGCCTCTGGATCGCTTGTAGAGCTGCCAGCAGTGATCTCTCTTGAGACGCCCCAGCTAAAAGAGACAAGTTCGATCTCTTCCTCATGTCCCGGGGCCGCTGACTCGCCCTTGATCCCATCTACTTTGAGGAAATAATCCACGGTAGCCGCGTTGGCAATAATTACGGGTGGAAAGTCAAGTTCCTGCACCACATTGTCTGAGGGCTTGCTTGGAATGACGAACCCTGCCACAACAACAAAGCTGGCAAGAATCGAGCCTGCGGCAAGAGCGGCAAGCTGATACTTTGACTTTGTCCGCACAGTTCAGCGATGCAAGTACCTGTCTATAACTTCTATCCAATGCTGTACAGATCTCTGGAGTACAGAGCAAGGTGTACCGAAGCAGGACTACACATTCCCCTACCTAGCAAAGCCAGAAAGTTTTATGTCGAGCTAGTCCGACACCCAGTCTAGTGAACTACAGGGCCCTATGCAAGGGTGTATCCGAACTGCATCCCAACAGCGAAGTCGTTATTGTCATTTCAAAGGGCAGGCTTGCGGCCTCCCACATGAAGTCTGGCGGACCTGCGCCCGATGAAAAGGAATTTCGGAAAATGATCACTCAGCTGGACACCGTAATCAAGACGGTAAAAGCAAATGAGGACAAATTCGGCGAGCTGGGATTTGTAACCGTTCACTACAAGTATGTCGACGGATTATTTTTCCCGATTAGCGATCATGACACGCTGATAGTTGGGATAGTGCCTCCATATGACCACAGCAGCTTTGTAGATGGAGTATCATCTCTATTGGCCGAGCATAAGAAAAACATACCCTAGAACGATACCTTGGGCTCGTATCTCCCAAATACCTCACGAAGGGTCCCACTGATTTCGCCCAGCGTGCTGTAGTTCTTTACCGCGCTTATGATAAGTGGCATGAGGTTTTCGTTCTTTTCCGCCGCCCTCTGAAGCTGCTCCAAAGCGTGGCTAGCCTTGGACTTGTCCCGGCTGCTCTTGAGTTCCTTTAGCCTGACAACCTGCCTCTTTTCTATTTCAATGTCAATCCGGTTGAGCTTTGGTTCGACATCGTGCGCGTCCTGGTACTTGTTGACGCCAACTATCACCCGCTTGTTTTCGTCGATCTCTTTCTTTAGCTGGTACGCATTGTTCCTGATCTCCTCTTGGAAGAATCCCTTCTCGACTGCCGCCATTGCGCCTCCCATCCGGTCCACCCGCTTCAGGTACTTGTATACCTCTTCCTCTATCCTGCCTGTTAGGTATTCTATGTAATACGACCCCGCCAGCGGGTCAACAGTTTTTGTGACGCCGGTTTCACTTGCCACTATCTGCTGCGTCCTCAGCGCAACTTTGACTGACTCCTCGGTTGGGAGCGCCAGGGCCTCGTCCCTAGAGTTGGTGTGGAGCGACTGGCATCCGCCGAGCACCGCCGCCAGGGCCTCGGTGGTAACCCGGACGATGTTGATGTCGACCTGTTGTGCGGTAAGTGACTCGCCGCTTGTCTGCACGTGGAACCGGAGGTGGGCCGACTTTGGGTCGCGGGCATGGAACCTTTCCTTCATTATTTTAGCATAGATCTTTCTTGCAGCCCTGAATTTGGCGATCTCTTCAAAGAACTCCATCGTGCAGCAGAAAAAGAACGACAGCCTTGGGGCAAACTCGTCCACCTTCAGCCCCCTTGATGTGCAGGTTTCGATGTATTCAATCGCGTTTGCAAACGTAAAGGCGAGCTCTTGAACGGCGTTGCAGCCCGCTTCGCGCATGTGATAGCCTGAAATGCTGATGGGGTACCACTGTGGTACTTTCTTTGAGCAATACTCTATCATGTCTGCGATAATCCGCATCGAAGGCTTTGGTGGATAGATGTACGTGTTGCGCGCAATGTATTCCTTGAGAATGTCGTTCTGGGTCGTCCCTCTCAGCTTGTCTGGAGAGACGCCCTGGGACTCGGCGACAGTGATGTATAACGAAAGTAGCGTCGAAGCGGTAGAGTTGATTGTCATAGACGTGCTTACCTTGTCAAGCGGGATGCCTTCGAAGCATGTCATCATGTCCTTTATCGAGCTTATTGCAACACCTGTCCTTCCGACTTCGCCTTCGGACTGTTGGTCGTCTGAATCCCTGCCTGTCTGCGTTGGAAGGTCGAATGCCAGCGAAAGCCCCGTCTGGCCGTGATCAAGGAGGAACTTGAAGCGCTTGTTGGTTTCCTCGGCGCTGCCAAAACCGCTGTACTGCCGCATGGTCCAGACCCGCTCGCGGTACATGTTCGGGTACAGTCCCCGCGTGTAGGGATACTTGCCGGGCTGCTCATCGCGGCCGTCATGCTTTGCGAGATCCTTCTTGCCGTAGACCCGCTTTACCGGGATTGACGAGTCAGTTTTGAGATTCTCAGCCACCACTGCCACCTACTTGAAGACTCCCGCAGCGAGCTGCTCGGCTGCCTGGTATGGATCGATCTCTTTTTTCGACAGCATTTCTACAAAATCCGAATACTTTTTGTTGCGTGCAAGCGTGTCCGAGACCTTTTTCTCTATGATGTTCAAGACCATGTCTCTTAACTCGTCCTCCAGCATCCTTCTTTCGCGTTCTTTATAATTAATGCTTTTTTCCTTTAGCGACTTGTCAATAGCCTGCGCTAGTTCCTTTATCCCCCTGCCCGTCTTGGCAGAGGTCTTTAGGATAGTGGGTTTTCTCTCCGTATTTCCGATCAGGTCAACTACAGTGGTGTACAGCTTTATCGCTCCATCAAGGTCAGACTTGTTGACCACATA
>JANWIX010000116.1 GCA_025449675.1 Nitrososphaera sp.
CTCCGGAAACTAGACTGACTTCAACCACCTCTGGGATCCTGCGAATGGTCTGCATCACGATTTGCTCACAGCCAAACTGACAATTCAGCAGTACAAGCGCGAATTCCATCGAATAGTAAATCCCATCATCAGTTATATGACTTTCGGGAGGTCACCGACGTGGACCGAAATAGTACGGGAGGATTCCGCTGTATCAATCGATTGAGACATTATCGATGAACTTTGTCTGAACCAAAATAGAGATCATGACTATAATGTCAAGTTACTTGTATCTTGTTACATTCGCTTGCTGCCCTATCCCAAAAGGATGTGCTCGCAACGGAATTCTTCGGAAGACACACTTTGAAATACCGTTCGACAACGAAGAAAGAGCAAAAAAATTTTACCAAGACGTATTCGGATGGCAGATATTCAAGGCGCCGGACATGGACTATAACATGGTTACGACGGTAGAGACCGACCAGCAGACGATGCGACCAAAAACTCCAGGAGCGATAAATGGAGGATTGCTGAAAAAAGATCCCACAGGAACTCATCCCGTGATCGTAATCGATGTTCCGGACGTGGACCTCCACTTGAAGCAGATAGAGAGCGCCGGCGGAAAAGTGATCATGCCCAAGATAGAGATCGGAGATTTCGGCTCCTATGCAAGGGTTTCAGACACTGAAGGGAACACCATAGGAATATGGCAGAACAAGGCTAAGCAGTAGTTCGTTCTGAATCACCAACCTTATAATCTACGGACGCTAGCATCTATCGATGGAATACCAATTCGTCCACAGAAACATCTCAAACCTCGATCCAAACATAAGACTGGTAACCATCTGCGACATGAACGGCAAGATAATGTTCTCGGACCACAAAGCTGGCGTTTCGAATCTGCTGACCCCGGAAGAAAGCAAGAGGTCTCTCGAAATGGCCATCAACGCCTGGAAAGAAAGAACCCGGCTCGCGCCAAAGATAGGAAAGGGCAAGTATGTCCTGGCAGAATACGAAAAGATAAAGCGAATAACCATGCCGCTGGGAGACACGCATTTGCTCTACATCACCACTGATCCGGCCGCAGATCACTCTAGGATAATCGATGGTGTCCGCCAGATGGCGGCCAAAATTCCCGCGTAGAAAAGAAATGAGGCAAGGCTACAGCCTCCGCTTTCTTTTTTTGAACCTGCCTGACTTGTATCGGTGTCTCGATTATTTTTTCACTTACAAGGAAAAGCCTATGCTTGGAGTACGATCCTAGAATTTTTGCCAAGGCCTAGGATGTTTTTGCAAATGACATGCCTCTGAACAAAAATAGTCATCGCAGATATAACAAAAGATGGGGTAGTCCTGCGTTTTCCTGCCACATCCTCCACACACAGAAGACATGTCCATGTCATCTTGATCGTGTCAGTAAGAATTAAAGGTTTGATGGCAAGGAATGCATCATGGTAGCGGAGTTTGAAAAATACCTCCGCATCATGCCAAGATTGTGCGGTTCTAATGCAGCTCAGTACATCGTGTTGTAGGCGTTAAGGAGATACTTCAGTGCTTCTGTCTTTGGTACCGTGCCGCTCTCATAGACCGTGTTACCCAGGTGGTCCGGGCGAGTTCCAGTTGCCTTGCTCCACTTCCAGTAAGTCCAGCCAAAGCCCGCTTCCTTCCACGCCTTGAGGAACGCGTTCATGTCCGTCTGGCTGTGGGCGGAGAATTCGCCTATCATGATTTCGACGCCCCAATCCTGCGACCATTTCTTGATGTTTTCTACCTGCTTTTCTCCCCCGCTTTCTTCAGTAGGAGCTGTATAGAGGTGCGGCCCGTATACGAGCTTTGAAACTCCTCGTGGCAGTATCTTGGACTCCATTGTAGGATCTCTAACGAAATCATGCGCGGTTTCTCTATCAAAGACTATCCTCTTGTCCGAAACTGCTCTTATTTTCTGGGCCATGAACGTATGGTAGTTACCCAGCTTGTCATATTGATCCTTTGACCAGAGGTGTGGCTCATTCAGTATTTCGTGAGCCGCAACGCTGTCATACTTGTCGACCTTGTTGACAACCTTGGTCAGGAATTCTGCCTGAATGTCCCATATCTTCCTGCCATCGATTACCAATGAATTGCTGAGCAGCGCTTCCCAGAAGGGTCCCGCGGTCTGACTGTAGGTGGCCTTGGAAGGGAAACTCTTGACAACAAATGCGGGAAACCCGATTCCCTTTCCGCTCATTCCAATGTCTGTCTTCCAGTAGCTTGAGGTGAACCAGTGATGGTTGTCAAATACAACACAGATGTCGTTTTCCTGAGCGGTTGTGGCAATAAGATCGAGTCTGTTCATGAAATCTGCGGGGTTGTGCACGTACGATTCCCAGTAGTAATGAACCCGAATGAGGTTGAATCCGTATGAGTGAAGCCGCTTGAAACTGTCTTCGACATAGGATACTGGTGCATTGACAGAGTCACCCCTTTCATTCCTTGTAAGAACCGGATCCGTAAAGGCAACTCCGCGAAGCTGGCTCATCGGGATGTCCGAGCAGTCGCCGGTGCTAGGAGGAGGTGGCGGCGGTGGGGGTGGCGGAGGTGGCGATGCTCCAGTGTCAAAGTTGTTGTAGTACCTTACTTTGAAAGTACTCCGATCCATCACCTTGACGTAGTCAAGATCTCCGACAAAGAAAGTTCCAAGGTTCTGCGCATTTGCACCTATCCTAAGTGGGCCAGCATCGCTCGTGTCAACATTCTTTCCGACCGTGATCGAATTCGCAAGTACGCCGTCAACTGACAAAAAGAGTTTGCTACCATCGTATACTAGCTTTGCTACGTGCCATGTTCCCGGCGAAACTGCCTTGGAATTAATGTAGTGATATGTCCCGTCGGCCGCTTTGAACCCGCCGGCTATCCCGCCGTATTGCATGACATACAGCGCGTAGTTGTGGTCGAGATGGACAAATCCTTCGTCGCTAGCGCCCTTGCTCACTAGGTATCCACGTTCTGAAAGATCGCCGGCAATTCTAAATTTCGCTTCCAGAGTGAACTGTGAAAGTTGCAGCCCGGGTGAAGGTGGCACTTCAATATAGGTGCTGCCGGTAAAAGTCCTGAATGTTTCTGCAGCGTACGATGAAGGGATGACTGATATCCCGAGAATTATCGAAAGGGTGAGCCCTAATAGCAGCCTACCTGTATTTCTATTGGCGAGTATCCGCACAAGCCAATATTGTGCGAGGAAAGAATCTAAACGGTTGTTTGTGTAGCGACAACACGCACTACGCTTTAAATTAGATGACCGAAACCCACCGCGATGCCGCCGTCTAAACGGCAAGTAAAGAAAAGCTGACAATGTCCGGGTATTGAGAATGTAGAACTCTCACGTAGCCCTACGGTTTTTTGAACCCGATCATCGTGTCTGAATTCAAAATGCCAGAGGATGCCCTTATCCTGTCAATCGCAGCTGCGAATTCATCATTTGAATTCGATTCTATCTTTACGACGATATCGTACGACTTGTCAACCTTGAATGCATAGGCGACCCCTGGAATCTGATGTATGCCTTGCAAGATGGAATCCTGCGAACCCTCCTTACAGTTGATAAACATGAACCCGACCGGAATCACGACTTTAGGCAGGCAGAGGGGAATTATAGTTCTTTTGGGCTGGCTGCCATCAACCTGCTAGCGGGAGAATTTCTCCTCCTGTACGTCACATATGCAGCGATGGTGATAGCCAGCAGTATCAGAATCAACGGATTCTGCAGAGTCGAGATGAACGCGCCGGCCTTTGGAACGACCTGATAGACCTTGCCCACGTAATTGCTTTCGTCCGTTCGCTCCTTGTCGTTCCACTGGTTCGAGTCACCCTTTGTCACGACGTACGTCGAGCCACTCGCGTCCACATGTTTTTCAACCACCCGGTGAACGACAATCGCCTGTTCGGCGGATCTGAAGGCGATAAGGTCATTGACCTTTACTTCCGCTATGTGGGGCCTGTATAGCAGAGCAGCGTCGCCTGGCCTGAGCGCCGGAACCATGCTCGATCCGGAAAGAACCACTACAGGTGTCCCGACATTGACAAGAGTTGCAAAGAGGACGGCAACCGCGACCAGGGATGCTACAGCCACAGGAAGCCAGACGTTCAGCTCTTCTCTTCGGACGAATGTCAAGTCATTTCTCTCCTTACTGTTAAACTCCAACGCCCCGGCCGTACGAGACGCCCTTGGCCTGCTGGACGCTTTTTCTCTTTCGCATGTTTATCGCGAATGTGAAAAAGGCCGTTATCGCAGCCGCAGCAACGGCACCTACGATCAGGACGAGCTGGACCGAATCGTCAGCTCTCCAGACAGCAGTTATCTCCTCCGGGCCTCCCACCGACTCGATGGTGTAATGATCCGATTGCGAAAATGTGGCTAACTGGGGATCGCCAGTTGACCAGCCTGTAAAGCCTACGTTTTTCCCAAGACCCGTATCTATGGTCCTACTCTGCAATCTAAGGGTTGCAGTGGAGCCTTCGTCATACCAGCCGCTTCCCTCTACCATTCCGTAGACCGAGTTGGCCTTTACAAAGAACTGCTGTGTCCACAGTGGCTTGAGGACCAGAGGCTCACCCACTGCTACAGAGAATGTGCTTGAAGAAGGGTCATCGAGCTGAATGCCGTCCCATCCTGACAACACGAACCTGGACTTGCCGGCTTCAGTTTCATATATCGGGTCTATGGTTATGCTCGCAGTTTCACCTTCGCTGTAGTACCCCGCCCCGGAAGGATTGCCAATGTTGCTGTCGATCCTTACAAGGTACATCTCATTCCATAGCGGAGCAATTGTATGTGGACCGTCCATTATGACCTCTGTGGACTCGTGGGTCTTGTCACTAATCGCCTGACTGCCATCTCCGATAACTTGCCATTCTTTGAACGTATATTTCCTGCCATCATCGTCCAGCTCGACTGTTCCCGGCACGCCTATTCTGGCTATCGCACCGCTGTCATACCAGCCTTTTCCACTGGCAGGCGCGATCGCGCTGATTACATCAAGCCTGTATTGATCCTTCCAATTGGCGAGGACCACTGTGGGACCGTTCATATCGACATAGTTCCTGGGACTTGTGGGCATGTACCCCGTACTCCAGCCTGTGAAAGCGACTCTGACTTTGCCGGGTATCGTTTCGATAAAGGCTTCGTTCGAAGCCACGGTTAGCTCTGCGGTCGAACCTTCGTCATACCAGCCAGCTCCGGAGGGCGAGCCGTGATCCGAGTAGATGGTCAGTAGGTACTTTGTCTGGAACAAGGCGATAAAATGTTTCAAGGGCATATCGTCTGTTACTCTGATGGATCTTGTGAGGCCTGGCGATTGGTCGTTCCACTGGACGAAATCATACCGCTTGGCGCTGCCTTCCAATGTTGAAGCGGAAGGAATGCCCATGGTGTGAGTGGAGCCATCCTCCCAGCTAAAAGTGGCAGGCAGCTGAGACGGCATGTAGATTACTCCATCGACCACAATAGAGGACGTCCGGGGTTCAGCGTCTACCGTGACTTCAACATTAGCCTGCTGCGCATATGCGGTTCTTTCGCCTGTCTGCGAGGAGCCCAAAAGCATCAACGCGGATGAGAATATGAAAAGAAGAGAGAGGATTCCTCCTGCCCCGCCCATCTGAAGAGGAATCATTTGCAGGCCCGCAAGTCTCGACATGTCTTTTACGCCGTCTTGACCACTTTTACTTCGAATACGTTTGAGACTGGCAAAGAGGTTCCCATGTCTGCGATTATTGTTGCACCTTCGTTCGTTCCACCCTGTGCAGTTGCCTGCATAATCGTGATGGTGTTGCCGACTTGCGTGCCGTCCTGGAATATCTGTACAGTCCACGTGCCGCTGGGTAGAGCACTCGCTTCCACAAGCTGCATAGAGTATACGAAATTGCCTCTTGTCACGTCGTTTGTCCGCAACCTCAGAGTACCGCTAGTTATTTCTTGTGCACTAGTCGCGGCTGCGGTTCCGGACATGGCGTTTGTGGCGACTGACACGCCAGCGTTGTTGAACACAAAGCTCGTATCTGACGTGATTACGTTGCCGATTGAAGACTGCTCCGTGGTGGTAGTTGTAAAATCACCCGTACCCGAAACGGAAACAGCTGCTATCCCGAGGAGCCCCGCAAAGACTATGCCGAGCAGGAATC
>JANWIX010000117.1 GCA_025449675.1 Nitrososphaera sp.
CGCTGGCGCAGGCGACTGACGACCGGCTTGCGTTCAAGCTTTCAGTAGCGCTCTATGAGCTAAAGTGACGCTGCTCGCACTTGCCGTCAGGGCCAACTTTGTGCTTGGCCCAGTGGTGCCCGCATCCGATGAGCCTGTGCTCGCTGCATCCGCAGATAGGACAGTGCTTGATCTTTTCACGATCTTCCATGCGATGATCTGGCTGCGGCCCATATTTAGGCTACAGCACATACATCATGCCGCCAGAAACTATGGTAACAAATTCCACACCTGCAAGCTCTTTCACCCTGGCAACGACCGCGTTGAGCCACAGGCTGTCGATCCCCTGGCTCCATATCGTGACCTTTTTGTATTTGCGCTGCGTGCCGTGAAAGAAACCCACGCAATCCTCAACTGTGCTGTTTGAGTATTTCTGGCTCACGTCTTCAACAGCGCCAGTAGCTTCGGCCGGAAGATACAGAATTGTAAGAGTAGGAAAAGGAATGGCAGCGGCTGGGGATGCAGATTCTTCTTCTCCGGCCATTCTCGAACAAATTACAGCCTCGCGATTATATCTTGATTTCTCTTCGATCACGGGTCAGCCAGAATTTCATGCAGAGGAAAGAGTTAATTCTTTCCGTTCTCGATCCTGTAGCGGATGGCTAACAAAATAAAGTGCTCGCACATACTGGTCCAGAAGCAGAGCGAAGCTCTCGCGGTGGCAGAGCGGCTCAAAAAGGGGGAAAGCTTTGCGAATCTGGCAAGGGAGCTTTCCATTGACAAGGGGAGCGGCAAGCGCGGCGGAGACCTTGGATATTTTGGCAGAGGCATGATGGTCAAGCCATTCGAAGACGCCGCGTTCAAACTGGAGAAAGGGCAGCTTTCAGAACCGGTCAAGACGGAATTTGGCTATCACATTATCAAAAGGCTGGATTGATTACGGTGGACGCGTACCTGGAAGAAGAGCTGTACGACCTGCTGACGTATTGCATCCAGA
This sequence comes from Nitrososphaera sp., assembly GCA_025449675.1. Lineage (GTDB taxonomy): Archaea > Thermoproteota > Nitrososphaeria > Nitrososphaerales > Nitrososphaeraceae > Nitrososphaera. The sequence continues at coordinate 977 of JANWIX010000117.1, forward strand.
ATTCAGAGTCGCCGCAAGTTGCCGCCAAGAAGCAAAGAGTTCAGGAGATAGGCCGCGAGCTGTTCGCCGATGGAGGAGCCGATGCGCTCGAGAACATGTTCTTTTCAATAGAGCACAGGTTAAAGGACGAGATCCAAAGTGACGCCAAGCCGTATCGGTCTTGGTGGAACGGCATTTCTGACGAGTGGACCTACTGAATCACTTTCTGGCCTTCACCAGCACAAAGACCGCGACTGCGCCCATCATGCCGCCAAGAATGAGCAGCACCTGAATAGCAAAATCCGGTATTGCGAAGCCCGGATTGTCCATAGAGACCCGGATCATGTCGATTCCGCCTGCCTGCTCTATGCTGGTAAATCCCGCTATTTCGACCTGCGCGTTTGGCGGAGGAGTCGATATGTGCACGTCAAGCGTGGTCGCATCTACTGTTACGGTTGCATCGCCTTCCCTTGGAGGCGGGCACCCTTCGCGTATGCTGCATTCGCCAAGCGAATATACAGAGAGTACCTTTGCCCGCCCGATGTCTCCACTGATAACCCCGCCGGTGCTCGCAAGGGAGAATGTCGGGTCAAAGAGCCAGTGCCACCTCTCCATAGGCATTTCTCCAATCTCTGTAAAGTCCAGGATCGGCTCGGACATTATGGCACTTGCCTCCGTGTTCATTATCTCGCCGGCGAATTCCGGAAATGTTGCCTGAAGAAGCCCTATTGGCTGATTGACGTTCACTTGCCCGTGCTCCGCCGACTCGATCATCACGGGTCCGTTGACTACAAACCCCCTCCAGTTGATGTCCATCGGTATGGCGTCTGACGCGTTCTGGTCAAGCTTAAAGCCGGTGAACGTGGATGCGAGCTCTACCCTGTATGTCAGGGTGGTCCTGTCAGCGCTGCCCTTTAGGACGCCGGAGTAGGTGATGTTTGCGCCTGTAATCCTGGCAGGGCTTGCTGCATCCAGCAGGGCCCTGTTGGCAGCTGCTACAAGCCCGCTGATGCCGCTGGAATTGGTGCCCTTGATCGAAAACTCTACCCTCTCTGTCCTCCCGTTGAACAGATCTGAAATGGCGCTGCCAGGCTCGTATCTTATCTGTATGAATTTCGTGCCGGTAAACGAGCCCGCTGCCCTGTCGTATTCTGGAATAAGCGATGCGTTAATCTGCGCTGCGTGGGCCTGAGAAGCTAGTCCGGAGGTCAGCAATGCTGCTACTGCGGCAATTGCGAGCTTTGTGGCGTTGCCAATCACGCTGATCATATGTGCATTCCATGTCTTATTGCTTGTTCTTTGCCTGTCCTGGCGCGCGTCTCATGCACTCGTTCACCTCTGGGATATATTTTCAGGACTCTCTTTCAATGAGTGATCATCTTCTATTGTTGGACGCGCCCACTAGACGTCGGCATACATCGAAAATTCGTGCGGGTGCGGCCTGATTGCAAGCTCTACATGTTCTTTTGCTTCGTGTTCTATTATCGTGTCGATGGTCTGGCTGTCAAACACCGGCTTCAGAAATGCGCTGTCGCTTTCCAGCTGCTCATACGCCTCCCTCAGGCTGGCGGGCAGCTGCGTGATCCCGAGCTCGCGCCTCCTCTTTGGAGTCATTTTGAAAATGTCCTCGTTGACGGGGTCTCCGATCGATTTCTTTTTCTTTACGCCGTCCAGGCCTGCCGCAAGAATCGCAGCAAATGCAAGGTACGGGTTGCATGACGGGTCAGGTGCCCTGAACTCGATGCGCTTTAGGTGGGCGAACTTGCTGCCCTTGTAGTGGGCCGGTATCCTGATGATGGCAGACCTGTTCCCTGTGCTCCACGCCACGTACACAGGTGCTTCATAGCCGGGGACAAGCCGCCTGTACGAATTTGTAGTCGGGGCCACGATGGCCGCAATTGCATGGGCATGATCCATGATCCCGCCGCCAAAGTACCGGGCGGTCTGTGACATTTCGGCATAGTCGTCAGCTGAATCGTAAAAGAGGTTCTTGCCCTTGTTCCACAGGCTGACGTTGACGTGCATCCCCGAGCCGTTGTCCAAGGCTACAGGCTTGGGCATCATTGTGGCAATCATGTTGTGCTTCTTCGCAATGTTCTTTACAATGTACTTGTAGCTCTGCACAGAGTCGCCGGCGTTTACCAGGTTATCGTACCTTATGTCTATCTCGCACTGGCCGGCAGTCGCCACCTCGTGGTGGTGGGCGTCGCAGACGATCCCAAAGTTGTTGGTGAGCACGTCGACGCATTCATTGCGATATTCCATCAGCGTGTCTCCCGGGGCGCTCGGGAGGTAGCCTTCCTTGAGCCTCAGCGCGTATCCGACGCTGTCAGTTGACCACGGTGCCTCCTTTGAATCGATGTGGTAGCTCTGGCCCTGATAGGGAGTCATTGTGTTCACTTCGAGCTTGTCAAAACAAAAGAATTCCACTTCAGGTCCCCAGTACGAAGTGTCAAAGCCCTGGGTGGAGACATATTTTTCAGCCTTTTTAGCAAGGCCCCTTGGGTCCCGGGGGAAAGTATCGCGCTTGCTCCCGCCGCTCAAAATGTCGCATATCAGCCTCGCAGTGGGCGCGCCTATCCAAGGCACCGTCGCGTAGGTTGAAGGGTCGGGCCTTATGATGAGATCCGATTCGTGGATCTCTGTGAAGCCGCGTATAGAAGAGCCGTCGAGCTTTGGCAGGCCGTCGGTAAAATCCTCGATGCGGAACATCCTCGAGTCCATCGTCGTGTGATGAAACCTTCCGAACAGCCCGGTGAACTGCAGGTCGAGGAACTTTATGTTATCTTTTTTGAGCCTCTGCATCACGGCTTCGGCGGTAAATGTTAAAGGCGCGATCCTGCCGTCAATCAATTTATAAGGCAACCAGAATACCTCAAGTGTAGGACACTAGAATCCTATAATTTAAGGATTCTCTGATAAAAAATGTCGGGTCAACAAAATAGCAGCGAGGCCGCTGCCGGGGTATCCGGCAACTTTGCGCTAAAGGACGTTTACGGGCTGCTGCGAAAGGAGATTGAAAGCCATTCGCTTCAGGCGATAAAGCCGGACACTTTTCAGAAAATTGCGATGACCCTTGGCAGCCTGAAGGGTCAGGGGTATGAGGGGATCGAGGCGCAGGTCAGAGACAGGATGGTCGATCTGCTGGCAACTTCTGCGCGCCTGCTGATGGAGTCAAGGCTGCACAAGATGCACTCGACCGGCGAGAGGCTCGACTATTCAAAGCTCACGGACGAAGAAAAATACGTGCTTGATGGGAGGCGAGAGTCGGAGAGCAGGGCGGCTGAAGTCATTGCGGCAACGGTCAAGGGCAGAGTGAAGGTGCTAGAGTCGATCTCTGTCAAGGTGCGGTCCCGGCAGATAGTAGTCAGGTTCCTGCAGCCAATGGAGTCTTTTGTCGGCGTTGACGCAAACAAATATGGCCCGTTCCAGCGCGAAGACATCGCGTCGCTTCCATTTGAGAATGCGCGGTCGATAATAGAGGGAGGCACCGCCGTCGAAATTCATGTCCAGACATGAACTGCGTCACGATAAAACTATTATTTGGCATCGCGATATCCGTAACTGTCGATGGTTCATCTCGGCATTGATATCGACCAGTTCATCCTGCTGACCATTTATCCCGCAGCCGCCATTTTCGGCATAGGCTATCTGGCCAAGAAAACCAAGATGCGGCCGGTTCTTTCATATCTGATGCAGGCGGTAGCTTGCTTTGCATTTGCGATAGTCTATCTGGTGGCCGTTGCCAACGGTGGAGCACAGGGACTTGCAATAGTCCTCGCAATGTTTGGCGCCGTACTCCTGTTCATGGCCAGGAAACAAAATCTGCAAAAACAGGAACAGAGCATCTAGAGCTTGGCATTTAGCATCTTGTTGGCAAGCTCAATCCTGCTGTCCATGAGACCTTCAATCCAGTGGTGGAACTCGCGCTCGGCGACTTCATAGGTACAGCTGGTCTTGCTCATGTATTTCTGGATAAACTTGGCTTTAGTCGACAGGTAATTGAGCTCGTCATTGTCCTCGAGGCTCAAGGTTATTCCACGAGTCTAGCAGCACAGGCAGTATACTTAAGCTTTGTTCATTTGACAAAGACATATTACTACAGTGCAAGCATTTTTCCATGAAAATGATAAAGGGCAAAGTGGCGATTGTCACAGGGGCCAGCAGCGGAATAGGATACGCGACTTCGCTTGCGCTGTCAAGGGCAGGTGCCAGGGTAGCCGCGGGTGCAAGGCGAACGGACAAGCTTCAGTCGCTTGAAAACGAAATCGCCAAGAGCGGTGGCGAAGTCATGATTCAAAAGCTTGATGTCACAAAGAAAGCCGACTGCGATGCGTTTGTAGACGCTGTCGTGAAAAAATGGGGGACAGTGGATATTCTTGTCAACAACGCCGGCTTGATGCCGCTTAGCTTTTTCAAGAGCCTCAAGGTAGACGAATGGGACCAGATGATCGACGTTAACATCAAGGGGGTCCTCTACTGTACCGCTGCCGCTGTTACCCACATGATCAACAAGAAATCCGGCCACATCGTGAACATCTCCTCTGTTGCCGGCAGGGTGGTTTTTCCTGCTGGCAGTGTCTACTGCGCGACAAAGCACGCCATCGCTGCTTTTAGCGAAGGTCTGCGTCAGGAGCTGAGCGCGCGAGCAAACATCAGGGTAACCTGCATAGAGCCGGGGGTTGTCGCCACAGAGCTGACAAATACCATAACTGAAAAGTCTCTAGAGAAATATGTTGAAGCGTCGAAGCAGATGGAGGCGCTCCAAGCCGAGGACATTGCCAACGCCATAGTGTTTGCTGTCGATTCTCCGGGCCACATGAATGTCAATGAGATATTGATAAGGCCAACTACGCAGGAACGCTAGGGTGAGTTCCACTCATCTTGGGGAAGTATCTTAGGGACTCGCCACAAGTGAGCAAGCGATAAGACTGCCGAGCCGCACACCACTTTTGTGCTACCTACTTGGACGCTGGCCGCCGCCATTTTCAGCGGAATAGTCATCCTGCCGCTTGTGTTCGAATCATACACCTTTTATCTCTACACAATAGGTGAACCATCATTCTTTACTTTCTCAGGAGCTCGCCTGTGGGTTTTTCTTGCATTGGAGTTGCTCCTGGGATTCTTCATGGGCAGAGTGATCCGACTCGATTGGTCCGCCGGCTTGATCACAATAGCCATAGGAGTACTGATAGCATTACTTTACAATTTCTGTGATGACCGGCAATGCTACTATGCAGGTCCTGATGGAATCGGCGCCATCCGAATGGGAATTCTCCTTTTTTCCGCGACAATTGTTGGTCTGTGTATGGGCGAACGGTCAAAGAAAGCACCATGGATTCCCGGAAAGTTCTTTGAGGCAATCCTGTTTGGCACAACAATTGCACTATTCGTAGGGTATTTTCCGATGGCGCTGCTATTTGGAACCTCTATGCCAATCCATTTAGGATTGCTGATTCTGGCTTTTGCA
>JANWIX010000118.1 GCA_025449675.1 Nitrososphaera sp.
GCGGGGAGTGGGATTCGAACCCACGTGTCCTTTCGGACATGGGATTAGCAATCCCACGCCCTACCAGGCTAGGCGACCCCCGCCCGTCATACCCAAAAGCAACTACAATATATTAATCAATAACAGGCACGACGACTGATATCACCTTTTCAAAATTTCAGCCAGCCTTCAAAAGATTATATAATATTCACTATGCATTGAGATAGCATCTTTGAACCTTAAGGAGGCAAACGAAGTCATGCGCCGCGCAATAATCAAGGCTTACTTTGAGCCCGAGCTTTTAAAGATAGAGTATCACAAGTCAAGTGTGAAACATCCAAACATCTCGGAAGACGGGCTCACCACCGAGGATATACTGCATCTATATTTTGACATCGTTACAGGCAACGACTACCCCGACGGCGACGAATGGTTTAGCGTGGAGTACCTGTTGCCATACAGTGTCAAACTGCCTGACGGGCTGAAGGGACCTGACTATTTTACTACGGTATCAATTTCGGAGGGCAAGCATTTCTGGCGCCACCGCGAGCTGGTCAGGTTCAAGTACGGCAAGTCAAAAAAGCTCGCCGAGTCGCTTGCCTACATGGACAAGAAATACAGGGAGCTCAGCAAGGCAGTACACGATTCTTCCGTAATCGACCAGCTAAAGTGATCATTTCGTTTTCCATTCGCCGTTTTTGAAAATGTAATTCACGTCGTCGGCTCCTTTGGCAACCAAAGGGCCCCACTTGTAGTTGGCCTCGTCAAATGAGAACCACACTTCCTTAGTTCCGGCAGGGGCCGACTTTATCTGGACAGGCACGATGTCAACCAAGTACTCTAGCTTTTCTATGCCCATTTCAAATTGCCGGTCTCCCTTGTTCAATAGTGGAAATACTACGGCAGGCATGTCACCCGCCCCTTCAAATCTGATGAAGGACTTCAGCCCTTTTTTCCCGCGCCTCCTCTTTACATCTTTTATGACTCCTCTGACCTTGAACCAGCTATCCATGGTAAAGGTCCGGAAAAATCCATCGTCATATGGCATCGGGAATGCGATCTCTATCATGCTCACGTACTGCGGATCGTCAGGCTGAACCTGGACTTCCTCAACTTCAAATGATCTGTTCAGCGTGTCATAAAGGATTTCAATTTCCCAGGGAGAGATGCCATAGTACCGGAATGTGGCGGTTGACACCTGCAATAGATGAAATCAAATACAAGAAATAAAGTCTTTCTAAAGGATCTGCACGAACTTTAGCAGGTAGACTATGGAAAGCAAAACGGCTGACCCTGCCATGTGCTTCCAGGGTATCGCGGGCATCTTTGGCGCGTTAAGAGTGATCTGGTGGTTGTCGATGACACTGGTGATGTACCTGCGCACCTTGGCGTTCCATATCTTGTACTCTATACTGTGTTTTTTCAGGATAGACTCTATCTCGTAAATAACAGGCGACCTCACCGAACGAATGTGCTGGATGTACTTTCGGGATATCTCGACTTCGGCCTGGATGGCAATGAGCCCCTGCTGCATTTCAAGCAGCCTGACATGCATTTCCCAGGGTTTCTTCAGCCTCTTTGCAAAGCCGTGGCCAATCTGCAAGGGCTTTTTATTTTCCAACTTCACCCTCCTGAATCCTTCAGAAACAAGTGCGTTGATTATCTCGTCTTTTTTTATCTTGACCATGAGGCTGAGGTGGTCAAGCTCGATCTCCTCCTTATGGATAAAGTCCTGGAATCCCCTGACGATGTTGAATGTCTTTGGGTAGCTAGTGAGGAATTCCGACATCTGAACTGATCCTGATCAATCCGGGGCATATTAAAACTATATGTAGCGATGGTGAAGCGGCGACAGTCAGACTCTAGATTTTACTCCACTGAGGTAAATGTCTTCGGCAGGACCTACCGCCATGTCCTTCCACGAGAACTTTTTCTCTGACCAAGCCACATTTGCTCCTCTCACGACTGCAGCGGGGGTGGACTCGTTGCTCTCGCCCATCACTGCCACACCCATGGTGGCAAGTCCGTCCGCGACTGCCTTGAGAGTGACGCGAAGGACGTTTCCAAAGAGGTCGCGCTTTCCTCTCAGATCCTCGACAGGCTCAAAGCCCGAACACGCTATCGCGACCCCAGTCGTTCCGATTCGGGTTGGCATGAGGCGGCTATCCGCGATGACGATCCCGAGGCGCAGGCCGAGTTCTTGCCTGAACTTCTGCCTCAGCTTCTCTGCACTTGCAAAAGGTCGCCGAGGATACAGAATGGCATAGCCCGCGGGAACATTCGACCTGTCAATACCTGCATTAGGCGCTATCATCCCGTCTCTTATGGTCAAGAGAAAGCCGGGAACGCCCTTGACCACATATTGCGCTTCTCTTAGAACCAGCTCGGCGATTACGGCGTCCATGTCAAATTTCCTTGCAAGAGCCTTTGCTTTCGCGCCGGGCGTGACATCGGCGAGTTTTACGACGGCACCTTCGCTCATGGAGACGAACTTGCTGGAGACTACCAGGACATCGTAAGGCCGGTACTGGAACTGGCTAAGGATCGCAAAGAGATCGAACTTTTCTTTCTGTACCTCGAGCCGTATCGGCAGGATTTCTATGGACAAGCAGCAGCAGGATGGAACACGCTCTCTTTTTTTCTTTCTCCCTAATGTCCAAAGGTTTTAATCCGTCGTAGGACCAAATTCTCTCGTAAACGTGAACTTGTTTTGACGGCAGGTATGACAATCACAGAGAAGATACTCGCCAGGTCTTCCGGCAAGGAGCGGCTTTCGCCAGGCGATGTCATATTCAGCAAGGTGGATAGAGTCATGATGCACGACGTCTCTGGACCGGGTGTCATCAAGGTCTTTAGCGAATGGGAGAAGAAAGGAGTAAAGATAGACCGCATCTGGGACCCTGACAGGGTCTGGGTGACAGAAGACCATTTCGTTCCTGCAGCTGATCGCGTTTCAGCAGAGAACGTCATCGCGCTTTCTAATTTCACAAAAAAATTTGGCATAAAAAAGCACTTCAAGTACGGGCTTGGCCAGTACGGCATCTGCCACACGCTTTCTCATGAAGAGGCAATGGTGCTTCCCGGCGAAGTATACGTTGGCGGGGATTCGCACACCAACACCACGGGTGCAATGGGTGCGTTTGCTGCGGGCCTGGGCCACACCGACATTGCGTACGTGTTGATGAACGGGCAGATCTGGTTCAAGGTGCCGGAGACGATGATGTTTCGGATTGAAGGTAACATGCCGGATTACCTGATGGCCAAAGACATCATTCTGCAGATAATCGGCGACATCGGCACCGATGGTGCAAACTATCGGACCATGCAGTTTGCAGGCGATGTGGTCAAGCGGCTAACCGTGGAAGAACGGCTCACGCTGACAAACATGACAACAGAGGCGGGAGCCAAGAACGGCATAATAGAGCCAGACGAGACCACATACGCATATCTCCGCGAGAGGACGGATGCCCCATACACGCCAGCTCATGGTGATTCAGACGCGGAATATTCTGAAGTCTTTACCTACGAAATTGAAAAGATAGAGCCGACAGTTGCAAAGCCTTTCTCGCCAGGAAACATCACCGTTGCCCGAGAATTGCAGGGGACAGAGCTGGACAAGGCGTACATCGGTTCATGCACGGGCGCAAAACTAGAAGACCTACGCGAGGCAGCCAAGGTTCTCAAAGGCAAGCATGTCAAGATAAGGACTGAAGTATTGCCGGCTGCTCAGTCAATCTATATGAAGGCGCTCAAGGAAGGCCTGATCAATATATTCGTGGAAGCAGGGGCAGTAGTCGGGCCGCCAACCTGCGGGGCCTGCTGCGGAGCCCACATGGGGGTGCTTGGCAAAGGAGAAGTCTGTGTCAGCACCACCAACCGGAACTTTCCTGGAAGGATGGGCCACGTGGAATCCCAGACTTATCTTGCCTCTCCTATGGTTGTGGCCGCGTCGGCTATAACCGGCAAGATAACCGATCCAAGGGACGTGACAAATTGAACAAGATATTGAAGGGCAGGGTGCACAAGTATGACAGGGACAACATCGACACAGACGTCATAATTCCCGGGCCATACCTAAAGATCCACGACCACAAGGAGCTGGCAAAGCACGCTATGGAAGGCATAGACCCCAAATTTCCCGAAAAAGTATCGCAAGGGGATTTTCTTGTTACGGGTGCCAACTTTGGTTGCGGCTCTAGCAGGGAACACGCACCAATAGCGCTCTCGCAGACGGGCATCAAGGCGATTCTGGCGCCTTCGTTTGCCAGGATATTCTACAGGAACGCGGTTGACGGAGGCTATCTCCTGCCAATTGAAGTGGACGAAGCTACGTTCAAAAAGGTCTCTGATGGCGACGAGCTCGAAATTGACCTTGCGCACAACGCGATAACGAACTTGACAAGAAACGAGCGGTACGCGATGAAGCCCTTTCCGGAACTTGTGGCAAGAATAGTCGAAGCAGGCGGCCTAATGAATTTCAAGCCTGTCTCTTAGTATTTACCGCTTCATGACATGGTGTCGAGGGCTCAACCTGATATATCATCCACACTACCTACAGACCGTGGCGAGGAAAGGTCGGCTTGAAGAAATCTTTAGCAGGGCATTTCACTCCGGAGACGATCCGGATCTTTATTCTGTTAGTTATCGTGACTTTAATGAAATCATTGAGGTTTCCCTTCAAGAATTCATGAAGCTATCCGAAAATTTTCAAGTGATTCCGCAGAGCAGGATAATGTTGGTAAAGAGAGCAGGACAGGTTCTGTACCAGAAGCATGGCTTCATCCCTCCCTGATCCATCCTTCGGGCGCCATCTTGTCCTTGTCCTCGATTTTTCCTGTGGCTGTTGCATAGCGCCAAATGTGAGTAGCGCCGCCGCCCTTGACCTCCTCCTTGATCCTGCTGAGCGCAGCGATTTCATCCTGGAGTCCCGCAACGCTTGTTCGAGTCGTAGAGAATTGTCTGCAGAACTGACAGTGCTCATCAAGGCTTGCAGTCCCGGTGGAATCGATGACAGGATAGGCTCTGCACGCGAGCGGCCTCTCGTCATAAATCCCGCATCGAAAGCCTCCGTGAGGAGACGTGGCAGTCCCCTCCACGTCAAGGAACGGACATAGGTCGCCATCGTCCTTCTTTCCCATCATCTGATAGGCGATTATCTTGTCCGGCGAATCGGTACCTCTTGCGAGTCTCGGCAAGATCTTTACTGCTAAGTTCCTCTTGCGCGCAAGGGACTCCAGCACAGGCTTTTCATCGGGAAGGACAAGAACTCCTATCTTGCCGTAATGCACGGAGGGATAATAATCGCGGGAGATGCAGCAATCAGAGCAGCCCTGAATGCAACTAAACTTTCTTTTCATCTTTGTTTTCCTGAATGCATTTCCATTCAATGCTGTCAGGCGAAAGCTCAGAATATTTCACAAAAGAAATGTCGTATACTGATTTTGACTTTTTTAGAACTTCTAGATCATACTTGCTGTCCTTCTTGACGCTGTCCTTGTAAATACCAAATCGCAGGATGGCCTTTTTCTCATAGCCCACCTTGAAGCGTTCATAGTTCTCAGAAAGTGGCATCCTCTTCACGAACCCCGTGTTGTCTTTCTTGTAGTCAGAGCCTCCGTACAGTATGAACCAGTAGTCGTTATCATGCTCTACGAACCTGAGTCGAATATCGTCGTCAGGCCACCATTCTACGCTTTTTTTCCACAGCTTGAATGCAAACATCTTGTCATTGAAAAGCGGGAACACGTTCATGTGCACATCGTGGTAGCGATAGCCCACGCCGGCAAAGTCCTTGAACCATGATATCGGGATACTGCTCACGACAAAGTAATAGCGAGGAATGGTATTATAAAAGTCAAGACGAGCGAACGGAAACCGGACGCCGTGGCAGTCTGGCTTGAAAATTGCCTCATCTGTGCACTAGAGGCTGTAGTTATGAAAACACGGTTAGAGCCGGTATTTGCTTCTATACGTTATGTCCACTTTTCTTCCTACGTAACCCTTATTACAGACTGCCAGGTTTTGAGATCGGATCTACGATGGGCGAGGTTTACCGCAATAGCGTAAAGATAGTGGGCGATGTGCTCCAGATTGCGGACGAATCAGGATTGAGCGGCGTCAATCTGACTTCGCTATTGAGGAGGGCAAATCTATCCTACGGAAGACTCTCCACCGTTGCGTCAAGATTGCTTCAGGCAGGTCTGATAGACGAGCAGCTCCAGGAAGGTCAGCGAATCTACGTAATAACATCACGTGGAAGAGACTACCTTCACAAGTACCAGCAGTTTTCGGAAATCGCAGACTCGTTTGGTCTGAAATTATAGAATCCGGAAAAATACCTTTGCATCACGAAACACAGGCAAACGCCAAAATAGTCTCTATAGTTCTAATGTCATCTTGCTGAACCATTGACTCAGAAGACATAGCGGGTTCCAACGCTGTTCTGTATGAAAGCCTCAGGCATCTTTGCGGCTATTTCAGTCACAGCTTTCAAACCGGAACAATGACACGGCACAACATACGCGGGCTTTAATTTCTGTAATTCATCAACAGTACGCAAGATTATTGGCTCAAACAGTCCGCCCGAGAGATGCATCCCTCCGATAACAGAATAAATTCTATCTTCCCCTGCTAACTCTTTTGCATAGTTCAAGGTGTTTATTATTCCCGCATGTCCGCACCCTGTAAGAATAACTAGACCCTTATTTCTGACATTCATGATAATAGCCTGATCATCTATTATCAACGGATCAGCTTCCATTTCTCCATCATCTACTTCGGAATAGTGGTTGGGAAATCCTTTTTCGAAATTATTGGTTCTCGGAATTTCACCTGTCACAAGGAGTCTATCACTGATCCATGAACTGTGAGAATTCTTTTCAATAACTTCGTACCCTGCAGCGGTCAAAAGAGATCTCCTCGGAGCCGGCAGTTCTATTGTTCGACCATCTTGAAACTTGACTGATCTATTTCTAAAGGCGTGTTCGTGAACAACTAGAGGTGTTTGTTGTGTCTGGCCGAGCTTGCTTCTAATACTGAGCAAGCCGCCTGCGTGGTCGACGTGCCCGTGACTGGAAACTAACAACTCGCAAGAAGATAGGTCAAGGCCAAGTGCTTCGACGTTGTGAGAAGCAGCAAGAGGGTCTAGCCCAGAATCAAGTAATGCTGTATGCTTCACTCCATCAATATGCAAGGTTAAAGCCGCACAAAACCCGTGCTCTGCAATCAGTGGTTTGTCATACCAGTTCTTTGCTAGGATTGGTCGACGAGCTACCTCAGTACTTGGCAAGAGCACATCAACGTTATTGTCAACTATGCAGGTAACCTCTAACTTTTCAACTTCTTTCAAGAGCATAGTCTCGATAATAAGACAACATGTTACTAAGGCTTTACGCCAGAAATTCATTCCATCGTCCAAATTCCGAGTTAGGTCGTATCATCACTATGAAAAAAGCCCTTCGATCTGCTAATGTTACGAATTAAGGCGCGAGTCAAAGGGGTTGTCCTGAACGCGATGTCATGATTTCAATTGCTGTGGAGCTATTGTTCTTTCTCTATGGCCTCTATGTGACATTCGTGTCCCCTGTGCTCTCTGTCTATCTTTTCCGCTTCATCCTTACTGATCGGAAACTTTTCTTCATCAAGATTCTGAGAGCCAGCCTTTTCCAGCACCACCCTGCCACACGTGTCACATACCAGCTGCATCACAACGGTGCCCATCAACTATTTGATGGACCCCGTCAATATTTAGACTATTCTGAATATGGTGATCGGAAATTTACTTGCTGAGGTCCACCGGTATCCGCTTGAAGACCTTGCCAAGAATGCTCTTCTTTGCCTGCTCTTTCTTTTGCACGTCCTTGTAGCATTCGGGGCATAAAGCTCGCAGGTTCGCCGGGCGGTTGTCCTTCAATGAGCCGTTGATATGCTCGAACTGCGGCTGAATGCTAGGACTGAACTTTGTGCTGCATTTATGGCACCGGTTGTGTGCTTTCTCGAGCACAGTCTGTCTTATGCTAAGCGTCAGGTGCTCATATTTTTTCTTGTCAAAACTCGGACCGCTTGGAGGGCCGAAAAACGACACACTTTATCCAGCAAGAAACAACCTTATGTGTTTTGCTATAGGAGCTTGGTGCCTCTCGCAACCGCGTATACGTGTTCCTTAAGGTCGCGCTCGTAGAGCGAATTCATCTTTTCACGCAGCACTGCGCGAGCCTGTGACCTTTCGTCCTCTGTTGCAGCTGCCAACGCCAACGAGAATATCTCGGGAAAGTTCTCTTTTATCCAGCCATCGAGGACAAGGTACCTGTTTTCGTTTATCCATATCACTCTGGAAACTGACTGGTCAACTTCTTCGTTAAATCTACCCGTTTCTACCCTATCAATAAGCAGAAGGATGCAATTGTTCGGATCGGGGTTGGCTAGAACCTGGTTCGCTCTTTCCCCTGCCTTGCCAGCTTTGATTCTATCAACGAGGCCCTGGGGCCGGATGTATGTGCCGATGAGATGAACCTTGCCCGCGTTGGCCGACTGTATGCGGCCTATCACTATTTTGTTGTAATCCCCATCCTTTTGAACGACGAACGCGTAATTGCCGGGCTTTAGCTCTTGCTTGCCAAACATTTCACAATACTACAAGAAAATCCCTATCTACAAATTATATAATGTTATCCCAGACTACGCGTTCTTGAAGTACCTGCTGAGCGTCTCTCCCGGTCCTGATGGAGGGGCTTGTGCTTTCTCCTTCTCTGAAAACGTAACATAGCTCTCTAGTTTCTGGCAGCGATGACAAAAGTGCATAGACTGGGTGACGGACTTGTGGTCAGAATACTCATGCCCGCAGGAACTGCAAACCATGTACCTGAGAGAATTACTGGCACGTTGTTACATAAACACTTGACAGTGGTGGCGACGACATACAAACAGCGACCCCGAGAGGATCATCGTGAATTCAACCAGCAGGCGGTTCAGCGGGTAATCATCAATACCATCATAAGTTTTGCACAATTCCCAAGTGTGGCAACTAAGGAATTCGTTTTTGGCAGCTTTATCAGTCAGAATTACATTTATTAACACAGTCTTGTAACGTTACAGAGTATGCACAAGTTCGATGAGCTCGACATGAGGATCCTGTCGGAATTGACAAGGGACGCGAGCATCTCCGTGCCAAGGCTGAGCAAAAAGCTCAACGTTAACGCTTCTGTTCTCTACAGCAGGATAAAGCGCCTGACAAAGCGCAGCCTGGTGAAAAAGTTCACTGTAATAGTTAATGAAAACATGCTTGGTATCAATGTCAAAGCGACAGTTGGGATAAATCGCGACCCCAAGTTAAAGGAGCCTATCCATGGCGAATTGATGAAGATCCCCGAAGTCCGGTCTCTTTCCGAAGTCACCGGAAGATTCGACATGATAGTAAGTGTCAGCGCGCATACGCTCGAGGAACTGCACAACGTCGTGATCGAGCGAATAGGCAAGATAGAGGGAATCCAGAATACAGAAACTTTTGTAGAGATGCAGAGGACCGAGAAAGAGCCAGCCTACTCCGCTCAGGTTTCAATTAGCAGGTAGCAAGCATCAAATATTTTATATAGTGCATATGACAGCTCAGTTTTGAATTGGCTGTAGTGGAGCGCAAGATAACGGAAATGATCCAGACCCTCAGGCTGGCGAGAAAGACCAGTAGAGAGGATTATTCCCAGCATTTGCGCTTGGTTTTCATGGGCATGATGGCAGTCGGCGGCATTGCGTTTACAATCAAGCTCATAGCAGAATTTCTGACTCTTGGCACAAGATTCGGCTGACCTACCAGTAGGATTAAAATACCATTTCGTGCATTCTTGATTTGATGGAAAGCAAGTCGGAAGGAATTTCTCATGTCACGACAAAGACATGGAATTCAGAAGTGCTCGGATCTGATATTCCCGTTTTCGTGGACTTTTGGGCGGAGTGGTGCGGCCCATGCAGGATGGTAGGTCCAGCGGTTGAGCAGATTGGTCGCATGATGACAGGCAAGATCAAAGTGGCAAAACTAAATGTCGATGAAAACCAGGAAATCGCCGCAAAGTACGGAATCCGGTCGATCCCCGCTCTTATCCTGTTCAAGGGCGGAAAGGAGGTTGCGAGGACTATAGGCGCAGCTCCAAAGGAGACATATCTAAAGTTCATCGAGAATTCCCTGCTAGGCTCCTAGAATTTTTTTCTTATCTTTTTTCTGTATCGACGAAAGCATTAATACAGTATCGTTACGGTATGAGAAGATAGCGGCCATTGGGCAAAAAAGAACTTGCGGCTCTCTTCTCATCAAACCCTGATCGATATTACAAGGTTCAGCTATTTGACAAGATGGGATTTGCGCGACGCAAGTGCGGCAGGTGCGAAAAATTCTTCTGGACACTTGACGGTGACAGGCAGTTCTGTCCTGATCACGAAAATTATAGTTTTATAGGCAGGCCGCCTACAAAAAAGAAACTCGATTACGTCGGCGCCTGGAAGGAGACAGAGAAATTTTTCCACGGGAACGGGCACAGCGTTATCGGGCGCTACCCTGTTGTTTGCCGGTGGCGTGACGATCTCTATTTCACCATCGCGTCCATAGTTGATTTCCAGCGCGTCGTTGGGAACAAAGTAGTATTCGAGCTGCCTGCGAATCCTCTCGTCGTGCCACAGATGTGCCTCCGGTTCAATGACATCGAGAACGTTGGGCTCAGCGGCAGGCACTACACCAGCTTTTGCATGGTGGGCCAGGCGTGCAATGCGGATGCTGAAGGGGGATACTGGAAAGACGGATGCATAGATCTTGATTACGGCATGCTGACAGAGGGTCTGGGAATCAGTCCGGAAGAAATAACCTTTGTCGAAGATGTGTGGATGGGCGCGGGGGCGTTTGGATGCTCGCTGGAGTTCTTTGTCCGCGGACTGGAGCTAGGCAACGCGGTCTTTACAGAGTTCGAGGGGACCGAGGATGACTATCGAGTCATGCCAAACAAGATAATCGACATGGGGGCTGGGCTTGAGCGCTTTTCCTGGATAACGATGGGGACTCCCACGAGTTACGACTGCTGCTTCGGCCCTGTCATTGATAAGATGCTTCAGGCCACAGGAACTGACAGGAATCAGGATATCCTTTCACGATATTTCGGTGCGGTATCGTCAAAGCTCGAGCAGGCAGGCACCATACGCGAACTCAAATCACTCGTCGCGAAGGAAATGAGAATTGACGAAGATAAACTTGCCAAGATGGTGGCGCCACATGAAGCAATATACACCGTTGCGGATCATGTAAGGACCCTGGCCTTTGCGATCTCTGACGGCGCGCTGCCGTCGAATGTAGGCGGGGGATACAACCTGCGGGTGATACTGCGAAGAGCACTGTCCATCTTGGAAAGGCTTGATTGGTCCGGCATTAGAGTCGCTGATATTGCAGATATGCACATAGATTACCTGAGTCAGATGTATCCAGAGCTGGCGGATCATCGGGAGAATGTCAGAACAATACTAGATCTTGAAGCCAGTAGATACGTAGGCTCGCGCGAGCGTATGAATCTGACCGCTGGATCGCTCAAGGCAAGGAAAAAACAGACCGAATTGACTGTTGAAGACCTTATTCGGCTTTACGAATCAGACGGCATAACTCCTGACTACCTGTTGGAACAAGGAGTCATTCAGGCTGTTCCTTCTTCGTTTTACACAAAGCTGGCCGACTTGCACAGTGCGAGCAAGGCAGCTGGCGGGCAAACTAACAAGCCGATCCATGGACTAGACGACATCCCTCCAACGGAATTGCTCTATTATTCGGATGAATCTATACGCGAATTCGAAGCCACAGTGCTGGCGGTCGTGGAGAACAAGTTTGTGGTGCTTGACAGGACCGCCTTTTACCCGCGGGGTGGAGGACAGGAGCCGGACACGGGCGAAATCGACGGCGCCAAGGTGGCGGAGGTAGTAAAACAGGCCGATATCGTGATTCACCGGGTGGACGACGCATCGGGACTGGCCAATGGCCGGAAAATTCGGGCACAGGTCAACGGAAGGCGGCGCGACCTTGTCACCAAGCACCACACTGCAACCCATGTCATCAACTCCTCTTCAAGGAACACGCTTGGCTCATGGGTATGGCAGAACTCGGCGTTCAAGGAGGAAAGCTACGGCAGGCTGGATATCACCCATCATTCAGCACTTTCTAAAGAAGAAGTGCAGAAAATCGAACATAGGGCCAACAGCGTGATCCGATCTAACAGGCCGGTGGTAATCAAGACATATGACCGCGGTGAAGCAGAGAAAAAATTCACCTTCAGGATCTATCAGGGCGGTGTTGCACCGTCAAACAACGTTCGAATAGTGAACATTGACGACTGGGATGTCGAGGCATGCGGCGGCACTCATGTCAGGAACACGGGCGAAATTGGGCTGGTCAAGATCATAAAGTCGGAGAGAATCCAGGATGGAGTTGTCAGGCTCGAGTTCGTGGCAGGCGAGGCTGCAGTTAACTATGTGCAGCAGCAGGAAAACCAGTTGGCTTCAATAGCCCAGAGTCTGGGCTCGAGCAGGGAGAAGGTTCTGGAGTCATTCGACAGGGCTATGGACGAATCCGAGGCAGCAAAGAAAAAGGTAAAGTCGATGCTCCGAGTCGTGGCAGAGTCGATGGGCAAGAGCGCCGGGGCCCAGGCAAAGAAACTTGCATCGGGCTTGCGTCTATACAGTACCTACGACGAGGAGCTGGATGATGATTACCATATAGCCGTGGGGGAAAAGGCCATCGAGATTGAACCCGCGCTGGTCTACATTGCGCTGATATCAAAAGGCCAGGGGATCAGAGTGATCGTGTTCGCAGGAGAGCAAGCGCGAAAGAAGGTAAAGGCCGGCGCGATCGCAAAGCAGGTCTCTGGGGCGCTGGGGGGATCGGGCGGTGGCGACGACCGATTTGGGCAGGGGGGAGGAAAGTCAAAGGACAGGATAAAGGAAGCCCTTCTTCTGGCCGAAGAAGCTGCAAGATGATGACATGGTATGAGCGACAGCGAAAGAATCGATTGGAACTCTATTGAGAACAAATGGATAAAGCGGTGGGAAGAGCAGCGGCTTTTTGAATGCGATCCTGACAAAGGCAAGAAGTACTTTGTCACCGTCGCATACCCTTATCCGAATTCACCCCAGCACATCGGTCATGGAAGGACCTATACACTTGCGGACGCTCACGCGCGCTACATGAGAATGAAAGGTTACAATGTCCTTTTCCCGATGGGATTTCACTACACCGGTACCCCTATTCTGGGAATGTCACGTAGGGTCGCAGCGGGCGATGCCGAGCTCTTGGAGACTTTTCACAACGTTTACAAACTGACAGACGATGTCATTGTCACATTCGCAGAGCCCGTCAAAATAGCGAGTTATTTTCACAATGAAATCAAGCTGGGGATGAAGGAGATGGGATACTCGATCGACTGGAGGCGAGAATTCACCACCATAGACCCGATGTACTCGAAATTCATCTCGTGGCAGTTCAGGACGCTCCAGAAGAAAGGCCTGATAGCGCAGGGCTCACATCCCGTCGGATGGTGTCCCCGGGATCAGAACCCTGTGAGCCAGCACGACACGATGGGAGATGTCGAGCCGGATTTCAACGAATATACTGTGGTCAAGTTCAGATTCGAAGATTCCATAATGCCTGCGGCCACATTGCGGCCGGAGACGCTTTTCGGAGTCACAAACATGTGGGTCAACCCGGACATCGAATACGTACAGGCCGAGGTGAATGGTGAAAAGTGGATCGTGAGCAAGCAGGCTGCGAGAAAGCTCGAATTTCTCAACCATAAAGTGCAGATAGTGAAGAGTATCCCGGGAAGGGAGATGGTCGGAAAAAGCGCCATAAACCCGCTCAATGATAAAGCCATTCAGATCTACCCCGCATCCTTCGTAGAGCCGGACAGCGGAACAGGGTTGGTGATGTCAGTTCCTGCGCATGCACCTTACGACTACCAGGCCCTAGAAGACTTGAGATCTGACGCAAAGATGCTGCAGGAATTCGGGCTTTCTGAAATTGCAAATCCGATAAAGATTATCGAATCAGAAGGATATTCTGGGATCCCCGCAGCCGAAGCAGTCAGGCAAGCAGGTGCTTCAGGACAGCGCGATGAAAAGCTAGAGAAGGCGACTGGCGACCTCTATTCACACGAATTCTACAAAGGCAAGATGATGCAGAACACGGGCAAGTTTGCAGGCATGAGCGTTTCGGAGGCAAAGAACGAAGTAAAGCAGGAAATCATGAAGGCGGGACATGCGGACATCATGTACGAACTTGTCAACAAGCCCGTCATATGCAGGTGTGGTGCAGAGTGCGTCGTCAAATTGCTGGAAAACCAGTGGTTCCTGAATTACGGAAAGAAGGAGTGGAAGGATCTTGCCCATGAATGTGCTAACACGATGGACATTGTGCCTCAGGACATTCGGCAGGAATTCGATTACGTGATTGACTGGCTAAGGGAGCGAGCCTGCGCGCGAAAATCGGGCCTTGGAACGAAATTGCCATGGGATCCGGAATGGATAATCGAATCCCTTTCGGACTCTGTGATTTACATGGCTTACTACACGATGGCCAAATACGTGAACGCCAACTCGCTGGATAGCGAGAACATCACGGACATTTTCTTTGATTACGTGCTACTTGGAATCGGAAACGCCGACGATGTTTCCAAAGAGTGCAAGGTCGCACCATCGATCCTGGAGCAGATAAGAGATGAATTCATGTATTTCTATCCCGTGGACTCGAGGCATTCTGGCCGAGATCTCGTGCCAAATCACCTTTCGTTCTTCATTTTCAACCATGTCGCCATCTTTGAGAAAAAGTACTGGCCACGGCAAATAGTCGTGAACGGATCCGTGCTCATGGAGGGAAAAAAGATGAGCAAGTCGCTTGGCAATATCATTCCCCTCCGAGCGGCAGTTCGAGAGAACGGGGCGGACATCATCCGGCTCTCCATGCTGGTTTCTGCAGAGATCCTCCAGGACGCGGACTTTTCGTTTGACACCGTCAAGGGCATCAGATCAAAGCTTTCCTCGGTGTTCGAATTGGCCAAGAGATGTTCAGGCAAGTCTGCGACTCCCGACAATCAGGCTGAAGACCGATGGATGTCAAGTCGCTTGCAGCGCACGGTCGCAGCAACTTCCGAGTCAATGGAGCGACTCAGGATGAGGGAAGCCATTCACTACGTGTTGTATTCACTTGACCAGGACCTTCAATGGTACCTAAAGAGAGCGTCGGCAAAGGGGAGAGAAAACATTGTCGCAACGCTTCAGGAATTTCTTGACGTCCAGGTCAGGCTGCTTGCCCCCTTCGCGCCATTCACCGCGGAGGAATTGTGGGAACGGATGGGAAAAAGCGAAATGATAGCAATGGCGGGCTGGCCGGTGGTAAGTGAAGAAAGAATAGATCCAACGGCGGAAGAATCCGAATTCTTGATTTCAAGTCTATTGGTTGACTTTCAGAACATAATAAAGGTCACAAAGATATCGCCTGCCAAGATCGTCGTATATACTTCGGCGCCCTGGAAGGCTCTCGTCTACAAGGCAATACTAGCAAATGTCATGGGTGGAAAGTCGAATTTTGGAGAGGTAATGAAACAGCTTATCGCAAACCCTGAAACTGCCAGAGTAAAGACGGATCCAAAGCTGGTGCAAAAAATGATGGAAGATATCCTTTCTTCTCCTTTGGAAGCAAGAAGCAGAAGGCTAAAGATGACGGCGTTTGCGGAAGACGATGTCATCCGTGATGGCGCTTCGCTGCTGTCTTCCGAGACCAACAAATCTGAAGTGGTTGTATTTTCAGAGGAAGATTCGGCGAAATATGATCCAAAGGCGAAAGCAAAATTCGCAAGGCCGTTCAAACCTGCTGTTTATATGGAATGACCAAGCGCAGAGCTCGCGTCAACGCGAGCCAACCGTATTGTGTCAACTACGTACTTTTCTTCTCGCAATGATCGACGCAATCATGTAAAGTGCAAAGCCGCTGGCCGCCATTATCAGCCCATAGAGTGAAAGAGCATCTCTGCCAAGGTATTGTCCTAGGCCTACGAGGATCGCGCCCATTATCAACAGGCCTATGCCTGCCCGAGCGGCGCCAGGCATCTGGATCTTCTTCGCCGACAACGCAGTTCGTTCACATGCAGCGTTAGATATCCTTTTGTCGTTGCCAGCGGGAATTGTCAATGTTTTTATTGGATCTTCCGCCAGCTTGCCCATGAGGCTGGATGAAGATCGCGGTTGTCGGCATAGGGGTTGCCGGTGCATATCTCATGAACAGGCTGAGCGATGATCACGACAACCGGATCGTAGGCTTTGAACGTACGCCTCAGAACCAACATGACGCGGTATGCGCATGGGCAACCTGCGAAAACGTAATGGCCGGGTTGTCAAAAAACTGCGGCCTCGATTTTGATAGTTACGTCCTTCATGACGGCAAGCACATGCGAGTCGATCTCGGAGAGAAGGGAGGCGTCGACATCAGGCTGAAAGGCATGGTGAGCTACGACAAGCTGCGACTCATACAGGACATGATAAGAGGAACCGAGATAAGGTTTGGAAGAGCTCCGCGCAAGGAAGAGCTAGAGCCGGATTTTGACATCATCATAGACGCGACCGGCTTCCACAGGAACTACCTCCCGAGGATCGAGAACGAAATGTGGATCCCGTGCGTGCAGTACAAGGTAAGGTATGCTGCCGGGAAGGAGCCCTTCGATGACTTTTACCTGCGATCTTTTCCATCGATGTCGGGGTATTTCTGGTACTTCCCTCTTGGAAACGGCTATGCCCACATAGGGGCAGGTGATTTCATGAAAAAGCACAATAGCTTTGTGGACGAGTTCCTGAAAAGACACGAATGCGAGGTCATGAAAAAGGTGGGAAGGCCAGTAAGGCTGACGCCCCCTGCAAGTTGCGAGCCTTTTACTGATGGGAGAAAATCAGTCGGCGTTGGAGAATCGATCGGCACTGTTTACCCGCTGCTTGGAGAAGGCATAATACCTTCCACCTGGTGCGCAGAGCTTTTTGTAAGGCACATGCATGACTTGCAGGCGTATCGCCAGGCCGTAATTGAAAGGTTCCGGATATACTCGCTTGTTTTCAGGTTCATCCAGCTAAAAATATCTGGCAAGTTCAGCCTGGCAAAGCACGGGATGGAAATGCTAAAGTTATACCGGCACATGAAAAGCGAGGAGGACCGCTATGGCATGCAGGTAAAGATGTCAGACATGCTCAAGGTCTCAATGAACTAAAGCTTTAAAAATCGAGTTAGGGCAGTGAGTTTTATGAGCGCAAACATTGATCCCGCCAGGCAGCAACAATTGGCTGCGATGGAGCAAAGGATCAACGAGATGGTGCAGCAGTCCCGGGTTCTTGAAGCGTACATGAACGACATCATGACGCGTCAGGTCACGGTAACAAGGTTGATGGAAGAGGCCCGCCTTGCTTCGACCACGATCCAAAACTTCTCCTCAGAATCAGAAGTGGAATCACTTATGCCTATAGGTATCGGCGTGTACGTCAAGACGAATGTTCCGCCGACAAAGAAACTATTGGTAAACTTGGGGGCAAGCGTCGTAGTGGAGAAAAGCAGGAACGATGCGCTGAATTATGTAGAAGCAAGAATCAAGGAATACGAAGTGGCCGCCAGGCAGCTTGAAGCGCAGCGACAGGAAATGGAATCACGCATGGAACAAATGCAGGCACAGATCAACCAGATGCTAAGGGCAGCCCAAGCTCATGCTCAACAGCGCTAGGGGCAAGCTGTGTCTTGCTGAACAATCATGTTTGATAAGCTAAAGAAAGCATTTTCAAGCGCTGCAAAGGGGATCGGCCAGAAAGAAATAACGGAAAAAGTCCTCGATGACAGCCTTTTTGACCTCCAAATGTCGCTTCTAGAAAGCGACGTAGCCCAGGAAGCAGTGGATAGTCTTTCAGCAAAGCTGAAAAAAGAACTGCTAGGGCTGAAGCTGGAAAAAGGAGAAGATGCGGGGAAAATCATTCACTCAAAGCTCCAGAATGCAGTGGCCGAAGTCTTTGCAAGCGCGGGAAAATTCGGCCTCGCAGAGAAAATCAGGGCAAAGCGGGATGCCAAGGCAGGGCCGTTTGTCATAGTCTTCCTCGGAATCAATGGCACTGGCAAGACGACGACCGTAGCCAAAGTAGCAAACTTGCTCAGGAAGGACGGCTTTACGGTCGTAGTTGCAGCAGGTGACACTCACAGGGCCGGCGCCATAGAACAATTGACCCAGCACGCGGACCGGCTTTCTCTGAAGGTCATTGCCCAGAGGTACGGCGCGGATCCGTCGGCCGTGGGGCGCGACGCGGTTGAGCACGCGCGCAAGAACTACATCGATGTGGTGCTTGTTGACACCGCAGGCAGGATGCAGACTTCAAAGAATCTGA
The DNA here is from genome assembly GCA_025449675.1 of Nitrososphaera sp. Lineage (GTDB taxonomy): Archaea > Thermoproteota > Nitrososphaeria > Nitrososphaerales > Nitrososphaeraceae > Nitrososphaera. The sequence continues at coordinate 18,394 of JANWIX010000118.1, forward strand.
TGGATGAAATGGGCAAGATCGTCCGAGTGGTAAAACCCGATGCCAAGTTGTTCATAGGGGACGCACTGGCTGGCAACGACACCATAAACCAGGCCCGGGAGTTTTATCAATACACGAATTTCGACGGCGCGATATTGACAAAGATAGACGCTGATGCAAAAGGCGGCGCGGCGATTTCGATTGCGTACATCACTTCAAAGCCCGTCGTGTATGTTGGGGTGGGGCAGGGATATGATGATATTATTCCGTTTGAACCAGACAAATTCATCGAATCGTTGTTCGGGACAGCGGCAGAAGTAAAGGTCGAAGACTTGATGTCTAGCCCGCGGATTTCCAAGACCGCATTTGATGAAACAAAGGATGATATTGAAATAAAGCCTGTTGAGAGCGTACCGCTAGAGCAGGAAAAAACACCGTCGGGACCTCCGGTTGTCCCAGCGGCTTCGCCTGTCATTATTGCGCCCAAGCGGCAAGAAAAGCCCGAGAGGCCAGAGCTAGAACCTCTAGCGAAACCACCAGTTCAGGTACTTCTACCTGCAGAAAAGCAAAGTGAAAAGGCGAAAGACATTACTCCGCCCCCGAAACCCAAGGAGACGCCCAAACCCGAACCTGTCGTGAAAATGGAGTCCGGAGAGTCCCCGGCTCAGAAGCCACTTGACGAATCAAAGGAAAAGAAGGGAAGATTCGGCGGATTATTCAAGAAAAAGAGTGATGAGGAACGCAAGAAAGAAGAAGAGCAGAGACGCAAGGCGGAGGAAGAAAGGTCAAGGGATGAAGCTGAAAGGGCCAGGTTAGAGGAAGAGGAGATAAAGAACAAGGAAAAAGAGAAGGATGAGAAAAAGAAGCGCAAAGAAGATAAAGACACTGAAGAAGACAAGGTAGTATACCTGACAGATGAAGACATTGAAGACCTCCTTAAGTAAGAAAGACGTTCTCAGCATCGCCGACCTGACGACCAATGAGATCAATCTAATACTTGGCCTCGCGGCAAAGCTGAAAAAAGAACACAGGAGTGGCAGGGCGCGCCAGCTGTTGCGGGGAAAAACACTAGGAATGATATTCCAAAAGCCGTCGACCCGCACCAGAGTTAGTTTCGAAGTCGGCATGTACCAGCTAGGCGGGAGCGCAATTTACCTTAGCACAAATGACATCCAGCTATCCCGGGGCGAAACGATAGACGACACTGCCAAAACTCTGTCGCTCTATCTTGATTGCATAATGGCTCGGGTTTACGATCACACGGACGTGCAAACCCTTGCGGCATACTCTTCGGTACCAGTGATTAACGGGCTGTCGGATTCTTTTCATCCATGTCAAATCTTGGCGGATCTGATGACTATTCGGGAAAAGAAGAAAAAGCTACAGGGCCTCAAACTTGCCTGGCTTGGAGACGGCGACAACGTATGCAACGACCTGATGCTCGGGTGCGCCAAGATGGGAATAAGCATGACGGCGGCATGCCCGAGAGGCTATGCGCCACTTGATGAGGTTGTAGAACTTGCCCGGGCTGAAGGAAGTGCAATGGGCGCGGAAATCAAGGTCACCGAAGACCCTGTCGGTGCTGTAAGAAACTCTGATGTCGTTGTGACTGACACTTTTATTTCGATCGGAAAGGAGGAGGAGAAGGCGACAAGGGAAGCAGTATTCCTCCCAAAATACCAGGTAAATTCAGCCAC
>JANWIX010000119.1 GCA_025449675.1 Nitrososphaera sp.
ACAAGTATCTCTATGCCGTTCAAAAGATTCCGTCTCTAAAGGCACTTCGCGAACTGTTCATAGGACGAGTAATCCACTCCTCATTTGAGCAGTGGAAATCGGACGTCTCGGACCTGCTCAAATTCAACGTGACTGCCGAGCATGACGAGATGAAGTGGAAGTGATCGTGGCCAATCCGCCGAAATGAATCTGGCTGGAAAAAGCGCAACTTGCAGGCTGTCGCCTTTGGTCAGGAGACATTGCCCTTTCCAAAAACCGCTCTCAGAACGGCCATCAGCGCAGCGACTGTTACTATACTTGAAATCAGTCCCACATCTATGCTTCCAGAAAAACTGACCCTATTACTCGCTATCCCATAGAGCACAATTGCTATCGCAAATAGTGTCACAGTGAGGGCAAGGAAAATCATCAAGAATTCCCGTACCTTCGCTCTTGACCTGTCCAGGTTGCTCATGGTAAATGCAGCTGTCGGGCAATATTTAAGATGGGAAACCCTCTTGGGAGAGGGAGGGGACGTGGGCTAACATGTTACCACATGTTGTAACATGTTATTATTGTATCTATTAGCAGGAAAACCGGTACCTGCTGATCACGCTAGTCCTTCTGCACGTTCATCTGTTCTGACCCAGGCCCCACTTCGCTCTGACCCTTTCCTCGAGCTTTAGGAAGATTACCCTGTCAAAGACCATCCCTATGGCAAAAATTGAAACCATTACGACCATGATCTGTGGCATGTCGTTGAATTCCCTGCCAACTGAGAGGATGTAACCTAGACCAGCGAGGGTAGTGATCAGCATCTCTGCGCCAATGAGCGCGTGCCACGCAAAAGACCATGCTTGCCTCATGCCAATTATCAATGAAGGAGTCGCTGCCGGTATCATTACATGCCTGAACAGTGAAAATCCGCTTGCCCCCATGTTCTTTGCGGCTCTTACATAGATCGGAGGTATGTTGCGTAGCGAGCTGTACGTCGTTATCATTACCGAAAAGACGGAGGCCATGACGACTACGAACAATATGCCAAAGTCGCTGAATCCTATGAGCAGAATGGCAAACGGCACCCAGGCGATGCTCGGAAAAGTAAGCAGCCCGACTGCAAAGGAGCTCATCGTTTTGCCGAATCCACGGAACTTGACCATTGCAAGCCCCACTATCCCGCCAAGGGCTATGGACAGCATAAAGCCAATGACTAGCCTCAGCAGCGAAGTCCCGATGCCGATTGGCAGAACACCGTTACCCACAAGAGCAGCGATCTTGCCTGCGGCTTCGGCAGGAGATGGTAGAATCGCATCAGGATAAACTCCAATCATGTAGACGAGTTGCCAGATCCCTAGGAACGCGGCGAGAAAAAGTGCGACATTTGCTACATCAGAGATGTCAAACGATGGACCCTTGGATTTTGTCCTTGGCTGAAGCTCTGTTACTTCCTGCTCACTTTGCATGTCTAAAGTCCTCCTCGAATTCCTTCAGAATCTGCCGCTTTATCGTTACAAGCTCAGGCGCGTCAGGGTTCCTTGGCCTTGGCATGTCAATTGCGAATTCTCGCTTTATGTTCCTGACCCTCGGGGAGAGAACGATGACCCTGTCACCAAGCTGGATGGCTTCGTTGATGTTGTGAGTAACAAAGATGACGGTCTTGCCCGTTGTTTTGTGGATCCCTAGCAGCTCGTCATGCATCAGTTCTCTTGTCTGGACATCGAGGGCGGCAAAGGGTTCATCCATGAGCAGGACTTCAGGATCCATTGCAAGGGCCCGGGCTATTGCCACTCTCTGTTTCATCCCGCCGGAGAGTTGGTAGACATATGACTGGGAGAACTTTGTCAGACCTACCATTTCGATAAAATGGGTCGCAACTTGGCTTCTTTTCGAATGGTCAACGCCGTCCATCTTTAGTCCGAATTCTACGTTGTCTTGGACCGTGAGCCATGGAAAGAGCGCTCCTTCCTGGAAAATAACCACGACCCCGTTTGTCTTGGACTTGCTCTTTCTGTTTATCATGACGGCACCAGCATCTGGTTGGTCCAGGCCGGAAATGATGTTGAGGAGAGTAGACTTGCCGCAGCCGGAGGGACCGACAACAGTAACAAATTCGCCCTTCTTGATTTTCAAATTTATCCCGTTCAATACTTGCTGATGATTATTGTCAACCGTGGCCTTTCCGTTTCCGCCATATTCAAAGCCCTTGTGGACATTTCTCAACTCGAGGACCAGCTCGTTCTTTTGGCCACTTGGCTCAGTTGATTCTATTAATGCCATAGCTCTTCTCTATGAACGGGTGGATGGGATATAATCTACTTCAAAGATGCAGAGTCTGCAGTATCTATGCAGTTCTGGCATCATTAATGCGCAAAAGTCGCGCATAGTCAGGTCAATCCTGTCGACAAGAAAAAGTTGAACAAAAAATGTAATCCGGGCTAGGGAATAATCGGCGCAATATTCTGCTTCCGCAACTTCCAAAGGATGCTGCGATTGCCTATTCTATCGTCTCTTCCCCGATTTCCAACAGGACTTCATTGAGTATGTCTAGGTCATAGATCCCTTTCAGATCTGGTCCGCCGCTTTCAAGAAATCCGATCTCCCTTGCGTCTTCAGCTGACTGGAATAGCGATTCCTTTACCGGATCATAGGTCAACTCCATTCTTGACAATCCCTCAACAAGTTCGTCTTCGGGCACTGTCTTCCCGGTGAGCTTTGCGAGCTCTTGATTGAATGCCTTAATGGCTGCCTCCTGATTCTGATTTATCCATTCTGTTTCTTCAATGTGTGCGTTGATGAATTTCTTGATATTGCCAGGATTGCTCTCCAGATACGCCGTCCTTGCGATTACATGGGCGCTCACGAACTCGCCATCTGGCCACAGCGTTCTCTCGTCAACGAATATCCTTGCATTGGCTTCCTTCACAAGCTTGGCCCCCCAAGGTTCAGGAACCCACGCGCCATCAATCTCTTTTTTCAGCATCAAGGTTACAATGTCTGAAGTCTTTGCAGGAAGAACCTCAACTGTGCCTCCATTTTCACTAGTCTCATAACCGTTTTCAAGTAGATACTTGCGGAGGGCGACGTCCTGAGTATTGCCAAGCTGGGGTGAAGCGAATTTCTTGCCAGCGAAATCGCTGACAGACTGAATCCCTGCGTCATTTCTTACGACGAAAACCGCTCCACCGCTGGCCGCGCCAGAGATCACCCTTAGCACACTCCCGTCCGACTTGATATATCCATTAATCGCGGGATTGGGACCAATGTATGCGACATCGATCTGGCTGGCAAGCATGGCTTCGATTACCGACGGGCCGGCATTGAACAGCTGCGTCCTCACTTCAATGCCGTCGAGGGCGTTATGGTAGTCGCCCCTGCCCAAGCCTATAACTGCCTGAGCATGGTTTACATTCGGAAAGTAGCCTATCCTGATGACGTTTGATTCCGAACCATCTGTGTTGATTCCATTACCTCTATTAGCCAAGAGTCCTAGAGACGGGATGGAAGTAACGATGACTGCCGCTATTATCGCTCCAGCAATACCAAACTTTACTCCATTATTGACCATAACGCAGCTGTATGTTCCAGCACCCGATAATACCTCTCCGAACCACGCAGATTATGCACATTATGCGCAGGAATGCGACAGCATCTAGGTTGATGCAGGTTATGTATACGTCATAATTCTTAATATATGCCAATCCTGCATATACTGGGTTAGACTTGCTGGAAGAATTCGTCAAAAGCCGTATTGATGTCAAGAAGCCGCGCAAGGAAGGGCGTACCTATGTCATCGACAAGCTCGAAGGGCTGGACAAAGAGAATTTCCAGATAATCGCCCCTTTTGTTGATGTCGTAAAGATCTATGGGGTGCTGCCGCTGCTCATCCCCGAGGAAACACTAAAGAAAAAGATCGCCTTCTATCATGATTACGATGTCAGAGTGTCGACCGGCAGTACCATTTCCGAATATATGGTTGCGGAGAGCGCATTTGACAGGTTCGTCAGCGAGTCGGCAAAACTGGGCTTTGACATCATCGAGATAGGGGAGAATAGTGCGGATCTCAATATTGATTCCAAGAAGAAGGTGACCGAGAGCATCCTGTCAAAGAACCTAGAGTTCCAGTGGAAGGTGGGCAAAAAAGATCCACGGCACCAGCTCTCTCTTGACGCCACCCTCGCCAAGATAGAGGAAGGCGTAAAGCTGGGTTCGGACAGGATAGTACTGGAAGCTAACGAGGGGATACACGTCGGGATGTACGACGAAAAGGGCGGAGTCAAATGGAATTTTGTCGGAGCGCTGACAGCCAAATTTCCTCCGAACACCTTCATATTTGAGGCACCGCTTGAATCGCAGCAGTCCGCGCTGATAGCAGAGTTTGGCCAGCGCGTCAACCTCGCCGAGGTTCGCTTGGACGCGGTGTCTTCAGTCGAGTCCCAGAGGCGGGGTTTCCCGACAAAGTCAGCCTTTAGCGTGGCTCATCTGAGCAAGAACCCTGAAGGAAGCCCGGCGGCCAAGTTCGTCTTTTTCGTAATAAAGTCCAAGCCCCAGATAGACCAGGTCGAGCTCATGAACCTGACGAACCTCCCCAGAAGAACAGTCCAGAGTGCCGTCGAAGAGCTAAAGACCCAGGGTCTAATCATCGAGCGGAGCAGCCTGGATGATGCCCGGAAAAAGGTCTACAGCACAGTGCAGTTCGAATGGCTATAGACTGCCTGGATCATTTCGACGCTCTAACTTCAAATATCCTGGCCGTTGGGTTGTACCGATCCTGGTACCAGTAAAGAGACATTATCGCGGTTTTTTCATCTGATATCTGCTTCCCCTCATCAAACGCCCTTGATTTTTCCGCGAAATCCTTTCTCCAGGAATTGAGGATTCTTGCCCTGATGTTTAGTATGCATTCGCCTTTTTCGTTGCAGATGACATAGTAGGCGTATTTTGTACGGGCAAGCAATCTTGCTATTTCCCTGTGTGTCGGCATCGAATCCAGTCGCGGGAAAATGGCAGTTTCCGAGATGAAAGGTTCGGTCGATGGATCCTTCCTGAGCCTGGTCGCATAGTAGACCACCAAGAGTGGACCATGCGGCGTCTTTACAAATTGCGGTCGCACATAGCTACGAGTCCGCCCGCCGGAATCCAAGGAAAGATGATCACAGTCGGATGCTCTTACAAAGAACGCACAGACCTTTCGCCTGTCATTGTCTATCACTACGGTGGGAAAGGTTCCCACTAGCTGCTCGTTTATACTGTCCGGGATTGAACTATTCAGAGTTGACCACCGAAAATATTCAGCTGGATTCTTCAAAGACAGCACCGGTTGATCAATTTTGAATTAATACACAAGTATGTAAGCTGACTATACTTAAGATATTGATTCGTTCTCTCTAGATGTCGCTACAATAATATAATACGCGTCAAAGACTGAAATCCATGCCGGCAAAGAAATGGCTTGACGATCAGGTCAATATGGATACAGTCAAGAATCAGACTATAGCGGTTATTGGTTACGGCATCCAGGGACGCGCTCAGGCGTCCAACATGAAAGATTCGGGCCTTGATGTTGTTGTCGGACTTCGAAAGGGCGGCAAGACCTGGAAACAGG
>JANWIX010000120.1 GCA_025449675.1 Nitrososphaera sp.
CTGATTGCCGAATTCGCGCACAGTGCCTTCTGTTATCGAGAATTACATAAGAAGCTCGGTGAATTGTCCCGTGGCACTGATCGGCTGCCGCGCATCTGGAAAATCCCATGACTGCTGCGAATACGACCTAGCGTTATTCACAGAAGAGAGCCGACAGAGCGAGGTATTGGACATCGGAGGCCACGCGGTAGAACTCTTGTATTTTTCAAAGCAGCCGCGTAGCTACGCGGTTGAACTTCAGGAAATGGCCATCATGAGGGACGATAACAGGCTTTCTCTGGCCTCCGCTGCAAAGGGGATGACTCTACAAGCGGGTCACAAGGCCTTGGTAGCCGCCGGGAGAAAGTCTCTCGTCGGTTCACTTTTCTACCAGCAAAAGATGACAGATGCTGCAGAAAATCCAGCTATCGCAGGAATGTGGGCAAAATTCGCTGCTTACCAGTTTCTAGGTGGAATGCTCGAGCTTTCAGGCGCGAGGCCGATGCCGCTCCATGAACTGGAACAGGTAAGGCAGGCCGATACCTCGGCTGGCTTGGCGGATGGAATCCAGGCCGCCCTTGAATGCATCGGAACCGAGAGGGCTACAAGGCCGGCGATCTCGCGCTCTATAGAGGCTACGATGGAACTGAAATCCAAGGATCATGACAGGGATCTCGTGTTGTCAAAGGTGAATCACCTGCTTGAGAGGCAGATGCTATCTGACTGTTACTTTTACATCGGAAGAATGGCGTCAGAAAATCTTGCAAGAAGAAGTGACTCATTCTATGCGCGGTACGCCAAGCTAATCCAGCTTTCAATGGATCTGACCAATGACGTTCAGGAGCTGAAAAAGTTGCAGCGACGCCTTTTCCGCGCTGCAAATGCCGGCCTAAAGGTATGACTATCTTTTTCGCACTGTTAGAATTGGGGCTTGAGGGACTACGAACCCTTCGCTGGTTCTGGCCCTGAGCTTTGCCTTGTACTTGAGATTCCTTGGCTTTGTCCTAAGTCTGTAACCGCAGCACGGGCACCACAGCCCGTCCCACTTTATGAATATCTCGCATATCTGGCAACGCTTTTGGCCGCTAGCGTACCTGCCAGAGCCAACTGGCTTTTGAGCCTTGTGACGAACGCATATTCCCTTACATGTCATACTAGAAAAGGGCGTGAAATTCGTATTTTAATGCTAGTAACCATCGATGATGATTGATCTGTATTGTCTGTCCCGTAAAGAAGAAAAAAAGGCTAAAAGCCTTTAGCGTACGTTTATGCTTTTTGCTTTGAAAGCCTCGTTCATTGTCAGGTATTCGTCCATCCTCATCTTGATGTCGTCTGGCTCTGTGTCGTCCATACCTGAGAAGCCCGCCTTGAACGAGATCTTGTTTCCTGAAACGTTCACGTCAGAAATCTGCATGTCCGCGTAGACGTTGGCTAGTTCGTTAACCCATTCTTTTGCTTCGCCAGAGTCTACTCCCGACGTCTCTATGTTTACGCTCAACATTTTGGTCATCCAAAACCACCTGACAGGCAATTCATACCGGCATTAATAAAGTTGACGTGATGGAGCAGTTCCCCTTGTGATAGTGAATTTAAACATCCCGGAACTTTGAAATATAAAGCTTTATTTCTTTTCCTCAAAGCTCCAGTACTTCGTGAGTTCTTTTTCGAATTGCGAGAACTGGTCGGCATTCAGAAAGTCGCCACAGTTCTTGTGGTTGGCAATCACCTTCATTCCAACAAGCTTGAAATCGACTTCAAAAAAGGTCACCTTGGGGCAGTTGCACATTTCCAAAGAGAATTCCTAGCCTGTTCTACTTATTTGTTTATCTTGCTGGCGGAATAAACATTTATCAGTTCCCATGCCCCTTGTTTCAGTAATGACCTCTGCTAGATTCTTCGCCTATGCGTTGATGACATTGCTTGCCGCGTCAGTCCTTGCAATGTCTTTTAGCGCGAGAAGCGCATACGCTGTAGACAATCTTTGGTTTCCAGGAGAAGGAGTGAAACAGGACATGTATGTCAAATACAGACTCCAAGAGGAGTCCACGAATGACAATCGTCCTTTTGAAATGACCATTTATTTCAAGGAGCAAGTGGACGGCAACTGGATGGCTCCTGCGTTTGTGGTGGATCAGGGCAGAGTCATTAACGGCACCCTAAAGCTGGCTGCGAACTTGCAGGCACTTTCAGGTGGAGGTGGAGTTCCACCTCAAATGAGCACCTACATCAGCGCCTATCACGGCTCAATACATTATCTTGACGCGTTTACTACTAAAAACGAACCTTTGTCTTTGACCGCTGGGTCGTGGGGGAAGTCAGCCTCTATAGGTGCTTCTGAAGTAAAACCATTGGGCACGGAAAAGGTTTCGTTTGCCGGTGCTGAGGATGTGTGCCAGGCTGATTCTTGCGATGCCACATTGATTCAGTGGCACAAAGGTGTCGATAGCAAAGTATGGATTGTGAACGAGTTTCCGTACCCGGTGAAAGCACTCACATACGCTGACGTTACGACAGGCAACGCACCGATTCAATTCGCTCTAGAGCTTTTGGACACGGGAACCGGACAGCCTGAAGTGCCAGGCTCTGTCACGGACATACCAAAACCACCACAGGGTCCGTTTCTCACATCCAGAGGGACCTACGAGATAGAACTCGACTGGGATCCTGCGGAGATTCGGCCTGAGGGCGCTGTTGTATTCGGAGTTACAATGACAGACAGCACCGGCTTCCCGCTTGAACGCGTTAACTATGACGTAACGATCAAAGATTCGGGCGGCAACATGATTCAGGAATTCAAGAACCAGAATGCGGAACTGGGCTTGGCGACACATGAAGTCACTTTCGACACTTCCGGTCCAATGACTGTAACCGTGACGCTCAACTCTATAAGCGGCGCGCCTGCAGGCGGAGGGACATTTACGGAAGCCGTTGACTTTGGCATAGTCGTCGTACCTGAATTTCCTGTAAGTGCTGCGATAATAGCTGCCGTGATCATAGGTATGGTTGCCCTCATGACGAGGGCAAAGAGCGCAGGCTTTGGCGGCCTTTTCGGCAACAGGAACGCGCTCTGACCCCTCTCTCTTTTTGGAACGCCGATTTTCGCTGTTCTAAACGTGCACGCGAGCACAAAGACAGCAAAATTTAAAAAGGCATGTTCTGATGGTATAGCAAATGACTTTACCAAAGGGATACGGAAGTGGTGGACGTAGGACCGGTGGCGGAGGAGGCGAAGGCCGAGACGACGTAGAACGCATGATCGGCCGAAGGGTCGAAAACATGAACGGCATCTACATCATTGGCTTTGCACTATGCTGGGCTGCGACCGCAGGCGGAGTCTACGTAGGGGTATCAATATACCCATGGGCATACCCACTACCCAGCGGCATTTACGCGCTTTCTGTCCTGACTGTCATAGAGGCACTCGGCTTCTTCTTCATAATGAAGGTAGCCCACGAGAAGCCAGTCAGAGCGTAGGCCTTCTCTTTTCTTCTTTTTATCTAGCCTTTTTTTAATCAGTCCGTTCTATCGATAGTACAGGCCAATCTGGAGTCTGAAATCCGCACACGAAAGAGGTCTACATAAAATTTTATATACTACGTATATGTCTGGGTAGATAATGGTCTGGCTTAGACGTACAACGCACTACTTGTTCATAGTGGTGGTTGCTGTCAACAGCACACTACTAACGATCAACGCAGGAGACTATATCTTCTATACAGACTGGATGTGGACCTCTTTCGTGGTATTCTCGGTCTCTCAGTCCACGATGCTCGCAGTGGGAGCAATATACTACATGCTCTTCACAGGAGTGCCAGGGACAGCCACATACTACGCCACAATCATGACGATCTACACGTGGGTCGCAAAAGGTGCATGGTTTGCACTGGGCTATCCATATGACTTCATCGTCGTGCCTATCTGGATACCGTCGGCAATGCTGTTAGACCTGACATACTGGGCAACAAGACGAAACAAGCACGCAGCAATACTCATAGGCGGCTCACTGGTTGGCCTTTCGTTCCCGCTGTTCAACATGGTCAATCTGCTGCTGATAAGGGATCCGCTGGAGGTGGCGTTCAAGTATCCTAGACCTACGCTGCCAGCATACATGACTCCTATAGAACCTCAGGTCGGAAAGTTCTATAACAGTCCCGTAGCCTTGGGCTCGGGAGCGAGTGCGGTGCTGACAGTGCCGATCGCTGCGTTAGGTGCGAAGCTAAACACGTGGACATACCGTTGGATGGCTGCGTGGAGCAAGTGGGATTAAGAACCCCTTCTCTCTTTTCTTTATTTTTCTAACTTCCAAGTACGCTTTTCGTTTTTACTTAAAAAACAAGAAAGTTTCTATCGCAACATTAGGAATAATGGCGTTAGTGAAAGATGGGGTCGGCCGGATTCGAACCAGCGGCCTCCAGCGCCCAAGGCTGGCATCATACCATGCTAGACAACGACCCCGTGAAAAGCTCGTCTACCTGCGTGCAATTTTAACCTAATGAAGTTCAGGACAGAAATTGAAAATAGTTCTTGCGGGTTTTTTGTGGCTTGCCTACTATTGGTATTGGGTAGCCGCAATTCTTGCAGCAGTTGTTTGCGTCAAGGTTCCAAGATTCGATGCTAAATCCGTAGCGACCGACGGCTATCTTTTTGCATTCAGGGCAGTATGTATGCTCCAGTTGGTGACCCGGAACGTTGCCAAGATAAGCGTATTTTAGTCCCTCCTCTTTTGCGATTGCGTGGTGCTTCTCCAGTGTGGCAATAGGCGTGTTTTCAAATTCCATCATCTTGTAATCGGGATGGAAGCGCAGAAAGTGTATTGGGGTATCAGGACCAAGCTCTTCGTAGACGAACTTGCATAGCATTCTTGCGGACTCTAGGTCGTCTCCGACCTGAGGGACAATGAGATCGGTGATCTCTACATGGATTTTGGTTTTCTCCCTGATCTCCTTCAGGGTTTCGAAAACCGGGTCGGCGCTGGGAATGCCGATGTAGCGCCTGACGAATTCTTGTTTGCCGCTGCCCTTGAAATCCACGGTGATGCAGTCGAGGAATTCGCCCATCATGCGTACGGAATCAGGCGTATCATATCCGTTGGATACAAAGATGTTAAAGATCCCGCGCTTGTGAGCTTCTATCCCGCAGTCGCGCGCAAACTCGACAAAAATTGAAGGTTCGTTATACGTGTACGCAATTCCCTGCGAACCATACTGAGCCGCCATGTCTGCAACTTGTTCCGGAGTCATTTCTGTGCCTTCTACTTTTCGCCGCTGAGAGATATCATAGTTCTGGCAATACGCGCAAAGCCAGTTACAGCCGCTCGTCGCTATCGAAAAGATCTCGGATCCTGGCATGTAGTGCGTGACGGGTTTTTTCTCTATCGGGTCAACATGTCCGGCTATTACTCTACCGTACACGAGCAGACGCAGCTTCCCGGCCAAAACTCCTCTGACGCCGCATAGTCCAACCTTGCCTTCAGGTATCTCGCAATACCTGGCGCACGCTGTGCACCTTATTCTGCCGTTCGGCAAGGCAACAGCCAGCTCGGCTTCTTTGCCGGGCAGTTCACTCTTTTGCACTTGCATTACATTCGTTGTCTAATCTTATAAACGATGACAGCTATCAGGCGGCTACACGCATCAGTTCTATCTCGTTTGAACTGCCTTTGATTTCAGTGGGCTCTGTGTAGTCGTGCTTGCCCCAAGAAACCTTTACCTCGGCATGTAGTCTGTGCGAGCCGGAATCCAAGTCGTTTCCACTGAGCTCGATAACTTTGTTCACATCGAACAAGGTAGAGTGTGCTTCTTCCATAGTAAGAGGGTAAAAGGGCGTATCGTCCTTTACTATTGAAACCCATATCCTGTACTGGATCTTTGGGTTGCGGGTCCAGAATAGCGCCGCCTTTCTGACGAACCGAAGTGGAAGTATTGTCTTTCTTCCGGACTTGATTTCAACTTCGATGGTCATACGAAATCCGTTGTCATGTTTGTTGTAAGCGCGTTCCCAGTTTTTCTGCGAAAACGCCTCCCTTATCGCGCCGTCGATCCGGAAGCTCAAACTCAATGTGAGCGGCTGATCAGGCTTGACACTGTCCTGAGATTTTGAAAGGGTGGCTTCCGCGATGAAACTAGTGCCGGCCATCTGCCTGCATGGTATCATTTATATCCTCAATAAGTAGTTGTCTGTACGACTTCTTGATGCTTGTACAAGTTGCTGATGTCAAGGATAACGAAATCGAGCTAAAGGTATCCGACGAAGATATTTCCGTCCTGTATGTCGTCCAGCATGAACTGCTGAAAGAAAGAAGTGTGGACTTTGCCGGAGTTGTCCAGAGACATCCGCTAGCAAAGGAATTCCACATGAGGGTCTCGACCAAAAGGAAGGATCCGATGGAAGTCATCCAAGACGCCTCTGCCTCTGCAGTAGAATATTCAAAGGACTTGGTCAGCATGATCAAATCCGCACTGAAGAAATAGCAGAAAGGTGCCCCTGTTGCGTTTCTGTCCTCAATGCGAAACCCATCCCCGCATGAAGCCAAAGGCGGACGGAGTTCTCATCTGTCCTCAGTGCGGCCTCAAGGCAAAAAAGACTGAAGACGATGGCCGGAGGGAGACAAGCGGCAGGAAATCAGGCGGGTCAGATGCGCCGCTCAAAGTCATGGAGGGAGAAACCGTGGACGCGCTGCCCACAACCAGCATCGAATGTCCTCAGTGCAAAAACGACACCGCATTTTGGTGGATGCTGCAGACTAGATCAGCAGACGAAGCAACAACCCAATTCTACCGCTGCACAAAATGCAGTCACACGTGGCGCAACTACGCCTAGTCAATTATCGCTATCGAATTCTTTTTCCGAATCTTGTCTTTACCGAATGTGATGGATCTTTCTAGATAGCAATGTTTAAAATCGGTTGGAGCTGCCAGATATCTCAATTTGGTATTTGTAGCTCGAACAAAGTCTCCCGAAGAATGGAAGGCCGTCACTTCCGCTATTTCTACTCTTGTTGACGAAGCGACTTTTGAAGCGGCGGCTGAGGGCATTTCGTTCAGAGGAATGGATCCTTCTCATATTGCACTTATCGACATTTACTGGCCCAATTCCGCATTTGAAAAGTACGAGTGCGACAGTGTGGTAAAGTTTGGCATCAGGGTTGACGAATTTGCAAAGCTGGTGAAGAGGGCAGACAAGAAAGACGCCGTGGAAATCGGCCTGGGCGACGACAGCATGCTTCACGTAAAGATGTCAAACGGCTACAAGCGGGAATACAAGACCCGGCTGATAGAAAGCTCGGCAAGTTCTACTCCTTTGCCAAAGCTCAATTTCAATTCCAAGGTTGTGCTCACGGCGACGGCATTTGACAAAATCCTTTCCGACGTGCAGGTGGTGTCTGAATATGTTTCAATCGAATCCAAGACGGGCAGGGTTGACTTTGCCGGAAGGGGTGATTCTGGCGAGGCGGACATCAGCCTTGAAGCTGGAAATGAGGGGCTTGAGGAGCTCGTGGTAAAGGAGGACAGCAAGGCCACGTACAGCCTGGACTACCTGTCCAAGATAACTAAGGCCGTAGTCTCGATGGGCGGCTCTGTGAGCGCAGAATACTCGAGCAAAATGCCCCTGAGGCTGGAATTCAAGATAGCCAACGTAGGCCGGATCCACTTTTATCTCGCGCCACGCGTTCAGGATTGAGCATATGCGCCTTGTAATGAAGTTTGGCGGGACTGCCGTAGATTCGCCGGACAAGGTCAGGCATGTGGCGCAGCTCGTAAAGTCACATTCAAAGGGCAACAAGATCGTGTGTGTCGTTTCTGCGGTAAGGGGTATGACCGACGGTTTGCTTGCCATTGCTGACAGCGTAAGACGAGGCGACAAGCAATCCATTGAAGAATTCGTGAAAAAGTCTTCCAAGATTCATCTTGACATAGTAGGCGGAGCGATATCCGAGAGAAAGCTCAGGGAGGAAGCAGAGGCCGCGGTGAAAAAAATAATGAAGGAGCTTGAAGAGGTGCTCGGAGGCATAGTCCTGCTTGGCGAAGTCACACCCAAATCGCTGGACTACCTGCTGTCTTTTGGCGAGAGACTTTCGACTCCAATAGTTTCGTTTGCGCTGCGCGACATCGGAATAAAATCGGACCACCTGACTGGCAAGGAGGCAGGGATGCTCACCGATTCAAATTTCGGCGAAGCCCGGCCACTGATGGACACTACTAAGCTGCGCGTCAGCCACAAGTTGGAGCCGATGCTCAGGGATAGCATTGTGCCGGTGATAACCGGATTTGTCGGGGCAGATCAATACGGCAATACTACCACGATAGGCCGAGGAGGATCAGACTATACGGCGACAATAATTGCAGCTAGCGTGGGAGCCGACGAAGTCTGGCTGTGGAGCGACGTGGATGGCCTGATGACTGCCGATCCAAAGATCGTAACGGAAGCGCAGGTGCTGAAGGAAGTGTCCTTTGCCGAAGCTATGGAGATGGCACTCTTTGGTGCCAAGTACATGCACCCTAGGGCCCTTGAGCCGGTGATAGAGACCAAGATCCCGATCAGGATACGAAACACGTTCAACTTGGATCATGCTGGAACGGTGATAACTCAGAGTCCGAGCAAAGAGTCTCAGAAAATAGTAAAGTCGGTAAGCGCGATCCGCCACACCGCCCTCATCGACGTAAGCGGAGGGGGAATGGTGGGAGCCCCTGGCACTGCGGCAAAGATCTTTGACACACTTGCAAAGAACAGGGTCAACATCATGATGATATCGCAAAGCCCGTCGGAATCCAGCATTTCCATGGTTGTCAGAAAGACCGACCTGGACAAGGCAACTACCACGCTTGAGCTGAACCTCCTTGGCAAAGTGATCAAACAAGTCAATGTAAACGACGACGTCGCGGTCATTGCAGTTGTCGGTTCTGGAATGCGCGGTATCAAGGGAGTCGCCGCGAAGGTATTTGGCGCGGTCGCCAAGCGTGGTGTCAACGTCATAATGATAACGCAGGGATCATCCGAACTTAATCTGGCGTTTGTCGTTAACGACAGGGACTGTGACCAGGCGGTTCGGGCATTGCATGAAGAGTTTGGCCTCGGCAAGTCCAAGTAATAGCGACTCAACCTGGAAGCAGGATCTACTGCAGCTCTTTGGAAGACCCTTCAGACTTTGACAAGGGCAACCTAGAACCCAATTTTATTGCGAATGGAGTAATGAACGTCGTCACTATGGTTACAACGCCAAGTATTGGCAGGAGCGAGCTCGTAATTGCTCCCACGTCCTGTCCACCCTTTACAACCACAAGCGACAGTTCGCCCTTGGCTGACGCCATTCCGAGCCCCGTCCTGACCGAGGTCGTGCTGTCAACCTTGCTCTTCATTAAAAGCCCAGTGACTATCAGGAACTTTGACGAAAACGAGGCGAGAATCAGTATCAGGGCAGGAATTATGAAAATAGGGATCAATGATATGTCCATGAGAGCTCCTATGGAAATAAAGAATATCGCAGCAAACATGTCTCTCAAGGGGATCGTTACGATCCGGGCAATGGCGGCGCTGCGCGATTCTGCCACCAGGACCCCGGCAAGAAATGCGCCAGTAGCCACCGACAATCCGAGACCACTCGCAATGAATGACAATCCAAAGGCTAGCGCAAGAATCACTATTAGTAAAAGCGCGTAGTCATTGGTCTTGCCCACTTGGTCGATAATCCTTGGCATGAATCTGGAGCCGACAACAATAATGCCGCCAATGAAAGCAGCAGCTATGGCTATGGAAACGGCGACTCCGATAACCGAGAATTCGCCTGCTTCCTGAGAAGCCACCGACTGGAAAACGGCGAGAACACTGATGGCCAGTATGTCCTCGATGACAGAGATTCCCAGCAGCAACATCGACGACTTGTCTTTTATCAGGTTTAGCTCTTCCAGCACCCGCACTGTTACGACAGTACTCGTGATGGACATTGCCAGTGAAAGAAACATCGAGTCATAGAGCGTGAATCCAAGGCTCTGTGCGATAAAGAGTACTATCAGGAGCGTTCCTAGGGCTTCTGCAAGAGCAACAACCAGAGCGAGCCTTCCCACAGACTTGAGCTTGGCGACAGGAAATTCGGTTCCCACAACGAAAAGTAGCATAATGATTCCAAGTTCTGCGAGCAGATTGACCGTTTCAAGGCTGCTGACCAGGCTAAATGGCGGAGTATATGGACCGATTATCATCCCGGCCAGGATATAGCCTATCACCATCGGCTGCTTTAGCTTGTAGGCGACTGCAATCATTAATGCGGCAACTAGCATGATGACGGCCAGGTCCATGACCACAATGTCGCCCAGCTCCGCCCCCGGTCCAAAGATTTGCGCGGGAGAGAGAGGGGACAGTATGCCATTTGCTGCGCCGGTGTGATTCACTATGGGATATTACGGCGACTGCAATAAAAGGAAATTTACGTAAGCCGGCGATACATTTCCAGAGGCAAGATTCCCAATCTTTCATCTCGTATGTGGAAGCCCTCGTCAATGGGCGTGGCTTTGACTATTGCATGGTTGTAAATCATGGGAGCGCTATGCTCGAGACGATGTCAAAATCGTGAGACGCGTTACAAGGTGGAGTTTGCGATCGTCACCAAAACATGAGCAGATTATCCTCAATATGTCGCCTGCGCCTCAGGCGTTTAAGCCAAGAAAAAAGATAAATTGCATTCAGCCAATCTCGATTCTTGAGAATGAGTGAGAATAAGGGCAAACTGTACGTTGTTGGAGTAGGACCAGGGAGCCATGACCACATGACGTACCGCGCAAAACAAGTCATCACTGAGAGTGAAATTATTGTCGGTTACGAAACCTATGTCGGCCTGGTCGAAGATCTCATCGCCGGCAAGGAGGTGTACCGCTACGCCATGACACAGGAAGTAGAGAGGGCAAACCAGGCGATAGAATTCGCAGAGAAGGGCAGGGTCGTCTCCCTGGTGTCTTCGGGCGACCCCGGCATCTACGGTATGATCGGCCTTATCTACGAAATTCTGGCAGAGAAGAACTGGGACAGGGAATCCGGGATCTATGTCGAATCAGTGCCCGGCGTGTCTTCACTAAATTCCTGCGCGGCTCTGGTAGGCTCACCACTTATGACGGACTTTGCAGTTGTGAGCATGAGCGACCTGCTCGTTCCGTGGGACATGATAGTGAAGCGAGTCGAAGCGGCTGCACTTGGCGACTATGTGACTGTCATCTACAATCCGGCGAGCAAGAAACGCATACACCAGTTGCGCGATACGCGCGATATATTCCTGAAGTATCGCAAGCCCGAAACCCCTGTTGCAATAGTAAAGGGAGCATACAGGGAAAGCCAGCAAGTTGTGGTCACAACACTTGATAGAATGCTTGAACACCAGGAAATGCTTGGCATGATCACGACTGTCATTGTGGGCAACTCGTCGACTTCCAACTACAAGGGCCTGATGATCAACCCGAGAGGATATACGTCAAAGTACGAGCTGGTCAAGCAAGCGCCGAATCAGGCTACACAATAGCTGATTTTCAGAAAACCGCGAGCTAGATAGTCCGAATAACTAAAGAACAAAAAGGGAAAAAGGGGTGTGGTTTAGATTACTTGCCACGGCTTTGTCGCGAACGTTACCCCGAGACCTGCCCCGATGATGACACACTGGTATACAATGTTGCCATACGGAATTGGTTTCAAGATTGGTTCTCCGCTGACGGTCACTGTTTGACCCCTGCCAAGACCTGGACCAACGTGTTCTACGTTAAGCTGCGTGTGCACGTGGTAGGTTGCTGGTTCGAGTGCCTTTACAGTGATTGAATATTGAACGGTTCCTCCTGGAGGAATGTCGAATATGTTACCTGGCGGGTCTCTAGTCAAGAACTCCCATCTGTTGCCTGCGTTAGCTGATTCGCTAAAGAGCGATAGCCATGCTCTGAGTGGTCTATTCACCAGACTTTCCAGCTCCCCAGTTACCGTCAATTGTTCACCAGTATTCAGCGTGTTGTCGGAGAATGTCTCGTCATTAATCCTTACGAATCTGCTCTGCAGCTGTGCCTGTACACCATGTCCTTCCGCAACTGGAAAGAATGCGAGTACCGAAGACAGCACCATGACAGTCGCAAGAGCCGTCACGACTAACGTCTTGCTTTCCATCATATCCCTCTACTTAGGCTTACCAGAATGAACAAAGATATATACATTTTGCTCTGGCGCTATTTTTCTACAGACACAGAATTCCCTGTTCGAGAATCCTGCGCGTATTTCGCAGTGATCAACCCTAATTAGTGGCAGACATAGAACACAATGACGGTTGGCTTCAGAAGATGTCGAGACTAACGAGCTGTCGCTTGTAAATGTCGAGGGTGTGGGACCTGCCACCGAGAAGCGCCTCAAGCAGGCTGGTTTTCGTTCAATCAAGGACCTCCGAGTGAGAGGTCCGGTTGACGTAGCCGAAGCCACTGGCATGGAAATGGACGACTCGGTTGAGATATGCGAAAAGGCAAGAATAATTCTAGAGCGGCTTGGGATCATCGAGCAAAGCTTTGTTTCTGCGACTGACCTTTACAAGAAAACCAGGGACAAGATAACTACAGGCTCTGGTAGCTTTGACGACCTCCTTGGAGGAGGCGTAGAGACAAGGGCTATCACAGAGGTCTACGGAGAGTTTGGGACGGGCAAGACGCAGCTGTGCCACACCCTCTGCGTGATGGTTCAGCAGGACAGGGTGGCAGGCGGCCTTTCCGGAAAGGCGATCTACATCGATACCGAGAATACTTTCAGGCCTGAAAGGATCGCTTCGATTGCTCAGGCGAGGGGACTCGATCCGCGGCAGGCCCTTGAAAAAATTATCGTCGCCAAGGCATACAATAGCGCTCATCAGGAGTTGATTATCGAAGAAACTGGCCCCGTCATTGAGGAGAATGGGGTCAGGCTGGTCATAGTCGACTCTGCAGTCGCTCACTATCGCGCCGAGTTCCTCGGCAGGGCCACACTGTCAGAAAGGCAGCAGCGACTGAACAGGTTCATGCACATCCTGGTCAGGATGTCTGAAACATATGAAGTGGCGGTTTTGGTCACGAACCAGATCCAGTCTTCGCCGGATGCCGTCTTTGGAGACCCGGTAAGGCCCACCGGCGGCAACGTGGTTGCGCATACCAGCACCTACCGGATCTACCTGAAGCGCTCGGGCAAGAACCGCATTGCCAGGATGGTTGACAGCCCTTACCACGCCGAAAGGGAGGTACTTTTCACGCTGACCGATCGAGGGATCTCTGATGTAGGCGAAACTCGATAATAATAAATTAAGGCTGCTGGCACTGACCCAGCATGCCACGATCACACGGAACCAGAAGAAAGGCCCGTTCAATCTTGACAAAGGACAACGTTGTCAGGGGAATTTCGTATCTGCTTCATGATTACAAGATTGGCGAAAAGGTCATCGTCGATGTCGACCCTAGTGAACACAACACGACTCCGCACAGGAGATTTCACGGCAGGATAGGAGTGGTCGAGAACGTTGGAAGGCGCACGTTAAGGGTCGCTGTTATGTTTGGTGACAAGAAAAAAATTCTGCAGACCAGATTCAACCATATCAAGCCGCTCGGGGTTTCGGCAGGTGTCAGCAAGTGACAGAGATAATCAAGAAGGAAATAGTCACCCTTGCAAGCGTCAAAGAAATCCTTGAATCCGTAAAGAGCGACGACATGGATCAGATCCAGAGGTGGACGTCCGACTATGTGGGAAAATTTTCAAAGGTGGAAGCAAAGAAGGCGCAAAAAATGTTCCGCCAGCTCGTTGAAGATTGCGACCTGACTGAAGAGGAGGCGGCCGAAGTGATAAACATCAATCCGGTTTCGCTCGAAGAATTAAGAGCCTTCACATTTGGCTGGAAGAAACTCATCCTCACAGAAAATCTGGAAAAGATGTTGAAAATTCTAAAAGAAGGCCAGACCCAAAGTTAAATACATAGTTTTTGCATAGTAGGAGTTGAACATTGTCAGGACAGCCACCGCCGATGCATGACCATGCCGCTTCAGGTACCGGCCATGCAGATCACGGTCAGCAGCCGCGCAAATACGAAGAGTACGCCTATGTCCTAGATTTCACTCCGCGTGGCAAGTCCATAACTGTCAGGGGTCGTGAGGGTGTGATTATCCAGGCGATAGGCGAGGAAAGGCTTACCCTGCTGGAGCTCCTTGGCGTGCAGAATGCCTCAGTCGATATCGGAGAGCGGCTTTATATCGGCCGCGAGGGTCGCGACAAGGTTGCGAGTGTTTTGGGTCGGCTGGAATACAACGATGTTTCGCAGGCGGCAAAGAACGAGCTCCCAACTATTGTTGAAAAAATAGTGATTGCAAGCGAAAAGCGTTTTGTGGATTACATCAACATGTCGCAGCCGATCACTCCAAGGATCCATGCGCTAGAGCTGATACCGGGAATCGGCAAGACGTACATGATGACGATTATCAAGGAAAGGGACAAAAAGAAATTCGAAAATTTTGCAGACGTCCAGACCAGGGTTGGGCTGAGGGAGCCGGCAAAGCTGGTGGCCAAGCGAATAATAGAAGAGATAATGGGTCAGGCTAGAATGAACCTCTTTGTAAGAAAGTAATGCCCAACAAGCGGAGAATCCTTGGCCAGCACATGCTGGTTGACAGTAAAGTTCTTGCCGACATTGTAGCCGCCGCGGACATCGACGAAAACGAAATTGTATGTGAGGCCGGGACCGGGCGCGGGATCCTGACAATAGAGCTGTGCAAGCGCGCGAAAAAGGTTTTTTCATTCGAGGTCGACAAAGCCCTGTATTCAGCCGCCCGCTCAAAGATGACAAACCCGAAGCTGGAGCTGATCAACGAGGATCTCTTCGATAGAACTGATTTGCAATTTGACGTCTTTGTTTCCAACCTTCCGTACTCTAGAAGCAGGGATGCTTTCGAATGGCTCGCGACACAAAGGATCAAGAGGGGAGTGGTCATGGTCCAGAAGGAATTCGCAGAAAAGCTGTTGGCAGGGCCCAACGACAAGAACTATAGGGCCATTTCCGCGATTGCGTCTTACTGCTTCAAGATCAAAAAATTGTTCCATGTCGGCGACAAGTCGTTTGAGCCCCGACCGCAAGTTGAATCTGTTGTCTTGGGAATACAGCCAATTGAAGTTGTATCGCGTAAGACGATCAAGAATCTCAACTTGCTTTTTTCGCAGCGCAATAGGAAAGCCTCGACAGTTGCTGCCAGAGCTGGAATAGCCAACTTTGAGTCAGTTGGAACGAGAATCGACGAGTTGCCCCCCGACAGGCTAGTAGAGTTGGCAGTGCTGATGCTGGGGTGATATACGCTCCTTCTGATGATACATTCCTTCTGGCAGAATGCGCGGGTCGATACCGCGGAAGGCGCGCGCTGGAGCTGGGAGTCGGCTCTGGCCTGATACTAAATGTGCTTGAAAAGAATTTTGAATTTGTTGCCGGGAGTGACATCGACCTTGGCGCACTGGTATTTTGCAAGAATCGTACGCGCGCGGATCTGATCTGCTGCGATGCAGCCTCTGCCATTACTCCAGTTCACTATTTTGATCTGGTAGTGAGCAACCCTCCTTATCTTCCTGATGACAAAGAGATCGATTCCGCCGTCCATGGCGGACCGACAGGAGTGGAAAAAACGATCCATTTCATTGAATCCGCAATTCCGATGCTCTCGAAAGGCGGTAAGATGCTGCTGGTTGTGTCATCGCTGGCTGACCTGGCAGCGCTTGACAGATTTCTTGCCAACGCAAAGATCCAAAAGAAAGTGTTGGCAGAAAAAAAGTTGTTCTATGAAACGATCGCCGTGGCCGAGCTGCGCGCATGAGAATCAGCTGATGCCATAAATTATCCAATGCGAGAGGTCAAGAAAAGTAGACAGACTACCGAAAATTCTACCTTGGCGGCTTTATAATGAAAACCAGGTAGCGGACATGGCTACAATTCAACAGTTCAGGTTCAAAGGAAACGGCTCGGTTGGCCTCATAGAGACGGTGTACTCGATTATCAGGAGCCGCAGCGGCAGGGTGACAAGCAAGGATCTTGACCAGCTGATAGGCAACAAAGCCGATGTCAGGTTTGCAATAACCCGGCTGACAGTGCAGGGGAGGATCAAGAGGATCCGGGGCTTTGGAAAGGTTGGAATCGAATATTTCTACAAGGACATTACCTCGCAACAGCAAAAGCCCAAGCCTGCTGTTGAAGAAATCGTGACGGCCAGCTCTAGCTGGTACTAGTTCCATCTAGCGTTTTTCTGAGTTCGGCTATATGCTGAGGATTTGTGCCGCAGCATCCCCCTACCATCCTAATGTTCTGATACTTGGCTACGAAATCGCCCAGCGCCATCGCGACGTCTTTAGGTCCCATCCTGTAGACCGCCTTGCCTCCCTCATTGTGGGGCATTCCAGCATTGGGCATTACCAGTATGGGAAGGCCCTGCTCGCTGAGCCATCTCACACTCTGTGCCATCTCGTTTGGGCCCGTGGAACAGTTCAGTCCAAACGCGTCTATCTTCATGTCGCTGACCGCGGTATAGGCGGCGTGGACAGTAGTTCCAAGCAGCATCTTGCCGTACCGGTCCAGCGTAACGTTTGCAATGATAGGGACACTTTTGCCTGCTCGCTCCATTGCCAAGTGGCAGGCCTCTACTGCCAGCTTTACCTCGAGGATGTCCTGGCTGGTCTCTATCAAGAGCGCGTCGACACCTCCCAGAATAAGGCCTTCAGCCTGGAGCATGAAGGCATTGCTTATTTCATCCAGCGGCTTTTGGCCAAGGTCTGGATCGTTGGAACTGGGCAGATATCCCGAAGGCCCCATGCTGCCTATCACGTATCTGGCTCTGTCCTTGAACTCTTGGCAGACCTCTCGCGCTAGCAGAGCGGCATTTCTATTGAACTCGACTGTCTTGTCGCCATATCCGTATTCCTCGAGTTTGAGCTTGTTTGAGCCAAATGTGTTGGTCTCTATGCAATCGGCTCCGGCTTCCAGATAGCTCCGATGTATCTTCTTTATCCAGTCTGGTCTCGAAACGTTGAGGCCGTCGTTAAAGCCATCTTTTCTGTCCGGAAAGTCCTCCGGACCCGGATCCAGGCGCTGGATCTCGGTTCCCATCGCGCCATCAAAGAGCAGTACGCGCTTGGCCGCTGCCTCGAGAAAAGATTCCATTGCACAAAAGATGCGCCCTTGCGGTTTAAAATCTTTACAAAATTTACTCATTTGGCAACATCCCTTGACCAATGGTCTCTAAACCAAAAGTATGCCACGAGAGAGCAACATGATGACAACAGTTATCCAGCAAATTCCTGACTCGGCAAACTCCAGCACTCGCATAATACCCCCTTCTGTTCTGCTTGTTGGCAAAAAACGCGCTCTAGATTACATCGCGCCTGCGCTTTTCAGGCTCAACAATATCGGTGAACTTATCATAAAGGCCACTGGCAGCCTCAGCATTGTTACCGCAGTGGATGTCGCCGAGATAGTAAAGAGAGACTCGGATAATATTGCCACCAGCTCGATCGAGCTTGGAACGGATGCGTTCGTAATTTCGACCGGAGAAACTAGGCGGATGTCATGCATAGAGATCAGGCTTGCGAAGACACAGCCGATTCCAGAAGTGCCACTCACCAAGGCCGTCGACATAGTTGTCGCCAAACCATCAGAGATCATGCTAGCAAAGACAGAACCCTTGCTAGAGGTACCAGCTACTGAAGTGACAAAGGCCGTCACAGCTCAATCCGCCGATATGACCCAAGCCGCGAAAAAGAAGAGAAAGACGGTAAAGAGGTCAGGCGCAGCGCCAAAAGTAAAGAAAAAGATAATCAGGAAAAAGAAAGCCTCAGTGAAGAAGAAGTAGTCCCTACACTTCTTCTGGCTCTTCTGTCCCTTTGATTAGTATCTCAAATGCCATAAAGCCATCATCGAGGACCTTGGCAGAATCATAAAATTGATCCGACTGGACAAGGTCTTGCGCACTCGCGGCCATCGCCGAAATCCTGTCGATCTCTGCATAGGTCTGGTTCCTGTCAAAGCTGGCTGTCGTGTTCGTGGTATTTTCCTCCTCTTCAAGCGCTAAAAGCTCTTCTCTAAAGGTCTGAGCGGCAAACCGCAAGAATTCCGAGTCCTGCATGATCTTCAATTCTGCAGCCTCGCAATATATCGCGGTATGATCGGAAAGCGAGTCCTTCAGCTCCTGCTCACCTCTCTGTCCTGACGCAGCGTCGCCGGCATCCGCAACTAGGGTCAGGCCTGGGTCAACGGTGCCACTTATCTCACCTACAAGATGAGGTCTGTTGCAATATTCGCCAACGAGCAGGGAGGAAGCTATAGTCCTGTTCTGAATGTCGTCATCAAACGGGGCGACGACGATAGAATCGATACCATCGCCGACAGAGTTGCATTCTTCAAAATCCTCCTCGCTTATTTCCGGCGGAGCAATAGCGGTTTCGTTTACAGGCTCTTCTGAAAAGATATTGCTGCCCCCTGAAGGACTAGGCAGCAACGGAGCCAGAGGAGAAACTGGTGATAATATTATGGCAAGTGCGGCAAGAGATCCGGCAATTGCTGCAATTCTAGTTTTGTTTGCCGCCATTATGATCTATCACTTGTTTTCCGGTATAAGAGTACTTGTCAGGAGAAAAGAAAAAAGAAATGAAGGAGGTGATTTCTTCACGGCGTCAGGACCGACTAATCGTCTTTCTTGCCTTTCTTGTCTTTACCTTCGCGCTTCTCTTCGTGTTCGTCTTGGTCCTCTTCCTCTTCGTCCTCTTCCTCTTCGTCATCCTCTGCCTCATGGACCGACAATGGGATTTCCGATTCTGCTCGTCCTACTCTGATCTTGTGGGTTTCAGAGTTGTTGTTCTCTTTCTTTTCGTCGATTTCCTCGTTGTCGTCAGTGTGGGCGATCAGCCATGCCTGTCCCTTTTCGGCATCCGGAGCTAGCTGGAACTTGATGTGAACTATCTTGAAGTGACCCTTCTTGAGCATGTCAACGGTCTTGTCTCCTACCAGGTCATCTCCAGATTCTAGATTCTTGTTCTGTGACAAGTACAGCCCCACATCGTGTTCACCAGCGTTGGCCTTTCCTTGGTTGGTCTCTAGGAAGAACGCATTGTATTCCCTGTCGCGCTTGATCCAGTTCGGTGTCCATAAGAATTCGGCTACTAGGTCAGGCTCCTTTGGCTCGCAGGCTTTCAACTTGAATTCTGCGTCGTCTGTGAGTATCACTCCATCGGTAGTTTCGATTTGCACCAATGCAGTATGCTCTCCGACATCAAGCTGTGTCTTTACAAAGGATACCTTGAACTTGCCTTTCAGGAACTTTAGCAAGTAATAGTATCCATCTGTCTTTATGCTTATCGAGCCATCGACGTCAAAGTCAATGTCGCCTGAAGTAGATCCGCCAGGAGTGAATTCTATTTCCTTTTCGTTCGATTCGCCCTGGTCAAAGATGATTCTTATCACCACGAGAGGGTTGGCGTTTTCTTGGAAGAACTTCAACCTCAACACCTGCAACTTGCCGTCGTCTATGCAGGAGTTCACTGGAACTGCCCACAAGTTTGCATGTGAGGTAGAAGTCGCGGCTGCCGTTCCGACGGATGAAACTACGCTGCTGCTTGCTATTCCTAGAGTTATGAACGCAATTACAGCGAGCCTCAGGACGTCTTGATGTGCTTTCAGCTTCGGCATCTCTGGTAATCGCTGAGGGTATTGTACACATTCCTAATAGGCGCCTGTACGTAAGGCACACATACATGGAGTGAGAATACTAAGCATTGCTCTCAACGACATCTTTTTCAAGTCCGTGAATCGATCATATGCAAGTTTCATCATATCAAGCTAAAATTACAGATGAATTGAAGCCATCCATAGCTGCCAGATGAAGCAGAATTCGGGCCGGGTTATCACAATCTTTTAGAAGGAAGTTCTAGAGGCGGACTTGAAAAAATCTCTGTCCTTGCCCCTGTTCTCAGAATTGGACACTGTTACCTATTTCGCAAATCTCCGGATGGAGCGGAGTTGAGATTTTCATTGCGGATCAAGTTTGACTCGACAAAGTTCATGGTCTGAAATTATCGTGAAATGAGCCCAGCGAATGGGCATCTTGACAATGACGTTAGGCCGGTTCGCCGACCGAGTGAGATGAGAGACTGTCATGCCCGCGCATTTTGCACATGATTTGTGTAGAGACGGACTACTTGCACAGGAATACAAGTGCGCCTTCATATCCCTAGTGCATGAAGATATTGGTGGCCGAGGATGAGCCTCTCATTGCGCGACAGTACCAGGTCATCTTGCAATCGAGGGGTCATGATGTTGACATAAAAGACAATGGCGTCAGCTTCCTTGAGGCGTACAAGGTGGCCTTGAGCGCGGCCAACAAACAAAATCGGGCCTTTGACAAAGTTCCCTTTGACGTTGTGATACTGGATTACAGAATGCCCAAGAAAGACGGCCTAGAAGCGGCAAGAGAGGTCTTGGAGATTTGCCCCGATCAAAGAATCATCTTTGCGTCCGCTTACGTGCGCGAAACGCTGAAAGAAGCTACCAAAGAGTTGCACCAGATAGTCGAACTTCTCCAGAAACCCTTCGATCTGTCTTACCTAGTCGAGGTGGTCGAAGATATCAATGTCTACAATCAACTGAGACAACTCAATTTCAAGGTAAAAGAGCTGGAGGACCACAACCTGACGTTTGCGGAATTGGCAGACCTCCTAAAGAGCGTGAAAAGACTGCGCTCTACCATTCATGAAGCCGACTGAACTTTGCGTGATAGCAGATCGATTCATAATCTGGTAGCATCCAGTCAGATACTGACTCACGCTCGCATCAGGCTCGGCTTTTTTCCGGCACGCCAAAGCGCTTTCTAATTTCATTGTTCTGCGCGCGTATTTCCTTTGAAAATATCTCATATTGCAGGAGCTTTGCTTTTCTCAAGTCAGCGTCAGTTAGCTGAATGTTATCTATGAGATCGTCCAGCTGTTTCTTGTTCAAACCGCTTTCTGCTTCGAGATAGGACATGATATTCTCTCCTGTCCCCAGCCCGGCCACGGGCCTGCCGACGATATTCTCTATTTCAGTATCCAGAATACTCCGAATTTTCATCATCGCAAGCTCATTGCGGAGGCTTCTTGGCAGCTTCATAGAAGGGATCAATTCCGGTTGTTTGTAATCACTATTCTGTAAAGCGCGGCTACAACATGGGTGTTCTTTGCTTCTAGAGCCCTGAGAACCGCGACAGCAGGCAGGCAAGATACATCCCATTTCCAATAAATTCGCAGTTATGATCGTGCGCATGTCGATTGTGAGGCGAGCAGAAATGCGTTGTTGCTGCTGATCCAGCACGCCCAACTAGGCCTAATGCTGTAGCTTTAGCTACTGATTACTGCCTTAATACCACCAAACGCTGAATGTTTTCTTGATGGTGATCCCTCTTTTGCTGATAACCATGCCGATGCCAAAGATGCTGCCTTTGGAAATCATGCTAACCGTCACGCTGGCAACAGTTGCTGGAATGTTCTTGATTGCTTTCCTGAAATTAAGACGGCCGTCGCGAAATCAGTCCGCCACAGTCCGGACCTAGTTGCCGATCGGCAAGTCCGAATTTTTCGTTCTTATTGGCAGCTGCACTTGCAGCTAAGCCAGGGCAATACGTGCTAGCGGATCGTCTTTAGTATGATTACAGTATTCGTATCGGACACGCCCTCAATCTTGCGTATGTCGTCGATGCACTTGTTGATCTCTGCTATCGCGGGTGCGGCTATACTCGCGGCAATGTCGTACTGGCCGGTTATTTCCTAGACAACTTCGACTCCTGTCAGTTTCATCAGCCTGGCCGTAACCGCGGAAGTGTCAGCAGTCGAGCTGACAGAAATCAGCGTGATCGCGCTTGTTTTGTCGCTAGCCCCCAGCTCTATCGTGAACCGCTTTATCATGCCACCATCTACAAGATTCTTCACTCTCCTCCTGACTGCAGACTCTGAAAGCCCGATCTGACTGGCGATCTCTACAAACGCTTTTCGTGAGTCAGCCTGCAGGATGCGAATTATCTTTTCATCCGTCTCGTCCACGCTAGAAGACATTCCTTCTTTTTTCCTCGATAGTGAGTACGGAGTCCATTATATCAACTGCGCGGGAAACCGTCGTTTCGTCCATTACAAGTGGCGGAAGCAGTCTAATGATGTTTCTTCCCGAGTATAGCATGAGCAGACCATTGCGAATTCCGTCAAACAGGACGTCCTTGACCTCGAATCGCAGCTCGACGGCAAGCATCATGCCCAACCCTCTGACGTCTCGAATTATCTTGTGCCGTTCCTTCAGCCTCAACAATCCTTCCTTGAACTTGCTCCCCACCTTGGCCGCATTTTCAACCAGTCTGTCCTCAGTAAGGGCATCA
>JANWIX010000121.1 GCA_025449675.1 Nitrososphaera sp.
TAATTACTTTGAGACAGCATGGGTCATAGCCCTCGCCAGCAGCACCTGTGAATACCTTATCTTCAGAGTCAAATACGTCTATACGTACAGTCTTGCCTTCACCAGGATTATAGTTGGAAACCTGTCCTGTGACCACTACGTATTCTTTCAGAGTATACGAATTCTTGTCGGTCTGGATAGAAATGATTTCCTGCCCGTACGCTGGAGAAAAGATGAATAGCATGCTGAAAATGGGGGCAGTCAGCAATAACATCATGCATATAGCAATGATTTGATGCCTCTCTGCAGAGTTGCATGATTCCAACTTGGAAGTTGAAACGTTCCTTTGAGGCGAACCTGAAAACAGCACCAAGATTGGTGGTCAAACCTGCGGAGAAATATATAAGGATTTTTTGATATGGTGCTATTTTCGTTGGCCATGATTTCGTCTCATGTCCCTTTGAACAAACGCAGTTAATAGAACCCACGTTGCAGCTGTAGTGGCGACTACACACAGGTGTACCAGACAGCGAAGTTCAAAAGAATGCTATGATCCAACGAGAAACCGTCTCGAGCGAAGAGCTTGGGGGTTAGCGGTCTAAAACTTGTGAAAGCAGATTCGATGCATTCACTTAAGAGGTATTGGTAAGATTCACCTGAGGAACTGTGGTTTGTGCTGATGCCGTGGCCTCGTATTGTGGATATTGGTCCAAACCCCATGGTTTAGCCCCCAAAAAGCCACTCTCGTTGAACAAGTTGTTGGGGAAGGTCCTCAAATGGGTATTGAAATCGCGCACGCCGTCATTATAGTAAGTCCTTGCTACTGCAATCCTGTTTTCTGTTCCTGCAAGCTCGTCCATAAGGCGAGTTACAACACTATCAGATTTTAGCTCGGGATAGGCCTCATAAGTCAGAATAATCTTGCTCAAGGCCTCTTCTATCTGGTTGCTAAGCTCGACTTTCTCCCCAGTGCCCTGCGCGGTCTGCCATTGGCTTCGGAGCCGTGTGATTTCTGTCAGAGTTTCTTGCTCGAACTGCATATAGCCTTTTACAGATGCCACAAGGTTCGGTATTAGATCGTATCTGCGTTGGAGTTGCGCATCTACATCTGCACCTAGCTTTTTGACATTTTCATCTTTTGATTGCGCAGAATTAAATCCGGAAAAATACGTTGAATAGAGCACGCCGACGATGATAGCAATTATCGCGGCAACGCCTATCCCGATAAAGACAGCTTTGCGGACCAAGTTAGTGTAGCAGTTTTAGAGAAGCATTTGCCATATTTATAATTGCGTGATCGTCATCAGAGTTGATATTGACATGATTAACGGCCTGCTCCACCTCCGCCAGATCCTCCGCCGCCACCACCTCCCCCTCCGCCGCCACCGCCGAATCCTCCACCGCCACTGCCCCAACCTCCGCCATAGCCTGAAGAATAGCCACGTCTCCGGTTCTTGCGTCCAATGAACGACACGATTATCATGAATGCAAAAACCACGGCAATTCCACCAGGTATGACATATTCCAATATTCCATCCATTTCAGAAGGCTGACCATAGATAGAATCATCAACCAAAGGATATTCAGGATTCTCGCTGACATATCCAGTCCGAGCTCCGAGTGCGACGACCGTATTCAAGAATGCCTCATCAAGGGCGGTCATGTTTCCAGTATCCTCGTATTCTAACCGTGCAGGAACAAGGTATGAGTCCAGTATTTGTCCGGCCGTTCCGTCTGTAATATTGCCCTCAAGACCCCTGCCGACTTCGATGCGCATCGACCCTCCTCCCGCATCACGGTCCAATGACAGCAAAACCAGCAGACCGTTGTCTTTTCCCTTCTTTCCTATCCCCTTTATTCCATCAAGAGAGACTTCGTTGAAAATATAGTTGGCAAGCATGTCTCTTTCTTGAAGTTCTTGACCGTCCTTCTGGATGCCATGTCCTATGAAGCTGGTGATTGTATAGATTACTATCTCGGTAGTGGTCGCGTCATCCAGTTCACGTAAGTACGAATCTATTAGTGATTCGTAACCTCCGCTTATCACATCTGCTCGATCATAAATGTATGCGGGGCGCGAGCCATAAGGTTGAGCAAATGTTGTTGTCGCCCCTGTGAATATGACAATAGTGCTTACCAACGCAACACATGCTAGTCCTGTGCGATAGCGGGCCGGCACTCTATACGAAGGTAAGATGGAATGTGCCATATAATGGCTCTCCTGATGCGCGTCCTGGTAATTCAGCTACCAAGTCAAATACACTGCCGTCGCTGTGACTTTTCCTGATGTATGACCAGTCTAAGGTTGCCTATTAAAGAGTAGTTCGCCCAATTCCCAAGCCAAAGCAAGCCCAGTTTTTCTTCGTTCTGAAATAATTATTTCCTTTCGACCTATCGTTGTCATTCCGTCGTCCGTCATTTGCAAAGTATACACAATTTCTTCCATCCTGCGAGTAACCAACACTCGTGGCGCAAAAGCATCTTCAAAGAGTCTCGCTGCCTTTGCATTCGTTTTATCCCTGACACATCTCTGAATCGCGCTGGCGCTTTCGTAGAGGACAGTCGTCAAGTATGGCGCTATGTCTGCGATGAATTTCTTCAGCCTCGCAACTTCCTTCTGTGGAATGCCATACGAGGATGAATACCATTGCAGATAGTAGTTTCCAACTTTGATATCGGGTTTGACATGATCTCTTGGTACAAGATATTCATTTGCAACAGCAGCCGGGACGTTCATGCAGATTAGACTGCGCTGTCTTTGGGTGATAAGGATATCGACGAGAACACCGAATTCAAAGCTCTAGTCTTATGAGTGAGAATAGTGCAATATTGCATCCGACGCTGGGTAACCAGAGTCCAGAACCTCATGATTATTGAATTTGCTTTGAATTGAGATGACAAAGGTAAGAGAATATGATCTCATTCGAGTTGGCGTTGAGGTAATCATTGCTTGAGTAGGCTCTACCCTTCTTGTTGCAAATTAGTACGAATTGCCGGCTAAGGTAGAACAAGTATGCAATATGTAGACCAGTTCTAAATAGTGCAAATAGCGTACTTGTTGTTTAGTTACAGATAAGCCGATGTTCCTGCGAGCATTATATACACGTTGTAGAACTTTAAGAATCAGACAAGTCGCATAACCCTTGATCAAACCAATTCTTGCATCGACTTTGTCTCTGATTTTGGTATTTTCTATAGTCCAGCAATCATATGCATCGGTTGACACTTCAGCGGATCAGCCTTCAACATCAGTAGTAGGTGATTGTTCGAAAATACCTATGAGCCAGCTAAGGGGCGTGGCCTTTATTGATCCTATTCTATCAAGGGACGAGAGGGGCAAAACATTCAGTGGGTCTCCAACAAACTATGTTCAGAAAAGCATGGAATACCTGAAATTCTACAAGTTCAACCTTGTTCGCGTTCCATATTACTGGGAATCATATGTCTACTCACCAACAGATTTCATGAATCGGCTGCGCTTGATCGCTCAGAGCGCTCAGAATAACGGAATATGCGTTGTCTTTGATAACCATCATTATTTCGCTAGCAGCTTCTGGACTCAAGATAAGCCGGCGTTGGTGAATCGTAAAGGCTTTCCTTCATTTGTAGTCGAGGACTATCCTGCTGCGGATACTTACGAATTAACGGCAGGACCGTTCTGGACTGACTTTCTAAACAACAACATACCGGTCAATGGAAGAAAGGTCTGGGATGTGCAAGCGGCATTCCTGATCCAGGTAATAAAGAAAGTAAATGGCTTTAGTAGCGTTGCAGGATACGAAATACTTAACGAACCACATCTATTTGATATGTCGCAGTACGCAAAGCTTGGCGCTTACCACACCTATATCGCAAAGAAGATGAGAACGGTTACAGACAAGCCGATATTCTTTAGCAGAGAGAATACATTTGGCTTTCCAAGAGACCCGAATTCAGAATCGAAGATAGTTCCTCAAGGAGTCACTAAACTAGTGTATTCTCCACACCTTTACGCAGTTCCAACGCCGGGTAGTCAGGGAGAGAAGCAGATCAATAATTTCAAAACATGGGCAACTCAATGGCGTGTGCAAGTAATGATAGGCGAATTCTCCGCAGCGACACAGGCAGACGCTAATGCCTTCCTAAAGGCATTCAAGAGCAAAGGCTTTGCATGGACTTACTGGCGATGGACTTCGGAAGTTGTTAGTCCCTCAGGAACGAGTCTGGGCAACGTAGTCTATGATAGCGACACCACACAACCAACAAGATATCTAAATATCTTGGTCA
The DNA here is from genome assembly GCA_025449675.1 of Nitrososphaera sp. Taxonomy (GTDB): domain Archaea; phylum Thermoproteota; class Nitrososphaeria; order Nitrososphaerales; family Nitrososphaeraceae; genus Nitrososphaera. The sequence continues at coordinate 4,246 of JANWIX010000121.1, forward strand.
AAGCGCGAGACACCGTTTATTGAGTTACAGAAAAGATAGGCTCCTAACTCCTCGAGTTAGTGTGTCTTCGTCAGGTCAAGCTTAACCTAACGCCATGTCATCACCTCATACTGATCTTATGGTCGAATGAATTCTAGCAAGGATTTTTATCTTGTTTCAACCCATTTACGATTGACCTTGCCCAGGTTGTGGTCAGAGCTGGCTGAAAACAAATGATTTCAAGAAATGGCATTGTCGATTCTAAAATACCATCCGAACGGTTTTCCTGTCAGCCGTGCAGGTGGTAAATATCATTGTCACAATCCGATGATACCATGGTTGTTAAGGACCTGGTAAAGAAGTACAGCGAGGGCCCACCAGCGGTTCAAGGGATATCGTTTGATGTAAGGGCAGGAGAATTCTTTGGATTTCTGGGACCCAACGGAGCTGGCAAGAGTACTACTATCAAGATCCTTACCACCCTCATGCCCAAGAGTTCGGGTTCTGTGTCAGTTGGAGGATTTGATGTTGACAAAGAAGCACACAGGATAAGAAAATTAATCGGCGTTCAAAGTCAGGAGACCGCGCTCGATCTAGACCTTACCGGACAGGAAAATCTGATGCTTCAAGGCCATTTGCAACGAATGGGAGGGCAGGTGCTAGAAAAGCGCGTGAACGAGTTATTGGGTCTGGTAGGTCTGGAGGATGCAGCTGGCAAGCGTGTCGCTTTTTACTCTGGCGGGATGAAGAAGAGGCTTGATCTGGCAACATCGCTGATACACAGCCCAAAGATATTGTTTCTCGATGAGCCCACGACTGGTCTTGACCCCCAATCAAGGTCAGCAATTTGGTCGTACCTCAAGCGCCTGAACAAAGAAGACGGGATTACGATTTTTCTGACCACCCAGTACCTGGAAGAAGCTGACAAGCTCTGTGACAGACTTTCAATAGTTGATCATGGTCAGATAGTTGCGCAAGGGACCCCGGAAGAAATGAAACGTGAGATAGCTGCAGACGCGGTGAGTCTTACGATTGCGGATGGGCTCGACCTAGCTAGTGATAACGCATTATCTGAAGCAAGGCAGATTCTACGCAGGATCGTTGGCGTTACGGATGTCATTTATTCAGGCAACGGACTGACAGTGTATGGAAAGAATGGCGCATTCTTAGTCCCTGAAATAGTCAGAGCTCTTGACAACGCTCAGCTAAAGATAGCAACAATAAGTGTGTCGACTCCAACATTGGACGACGTCTTCTTAAAGCACACGGGCAGAAGCATCAGATCAGAGGGTCATAAGGAAATCAGCGTTGAACAGAAGAAAAAAAGGCCATTTTTCTTTGGACGCAAACAGGAGGTTCGATAGAAGGCAAATTGTCGCTGATTCAGGACTCTTGGCATTTATTCAATAGAACAAACAGAAAGCTCCTGCGCAAGCCTTTCCTCATATTCTTTTCGCTATTTCAACCAATAATATTTCTGCTATTGTTCACCCAGCTTTTCAGCAGATTTGCGTCGATCCCAGGATTTCCAGCGGACAACTACTTGCTATTTGCAGTTCCTGGGATCATCTTGCAGAATTCATTTACGAGTGCTTTTCAGTCGGGGACAGCATTCGTTGATGATCTTAAATCCGGGTTTCTGGCAAAGATGCTTGTCACCCAGGCAAATAGATATGCTATACTCCTTGGAAGGATATCCGCGGATTCAGCAAGAGTGACGGTTCAGTCGATAATCATAATCTGCATAGGCTTAGCCATGGGTGCACATCCTGCTACAGGCATTCCTGGGCTCTTGCTGATGCTAGTTATTTCGGCGCTTTTTGGACTGGGATGGGGAGGCATGTCGATATTCATCGGGCTTAGAACGAGGAGCAGTGAAAGTGTATTTGCCATCGCGGGATTCCTTACATTGCCTTTGCTATTCATGAGCACAGCTCTGACACCTGCAAGCTTTATGCCAGACTGGATGCAAACCGTGACGAAATTCAATCCTATCAGCTATGGAGTTGATGCAATCCGCGTCCTAATGCTCTCCGGTTTTGATTGGCAGACAATTTTGGAGGCCTTCGGGGTCATTGGAGCATTGATAGCGGTAACAATGGGAGCAGTAGTTCATCAATTCAGAAAGGTGGTAGGATAGGTAGATTATCCCTTTCCTTCATTTCGTAGGCCTCGCGAGCTATCGTTTATAACACATCGTCAACTTTGGCTTCGCGTATCTGCGATCATGAATGCTCTAGAACAGGCCGCCATTGCAAGACAGGTCAAAGATTCCATAGTAGAAAACCTGCTTCTGGATGAGCCGAAAAGCTTTGCAGAATTGGTGTCGTTGGCAAGGGAGCTGGTTGAGGAAAAGGGAATCACAGATCCAATGGAAATTGGTCTCATAGCTCTTATGGTTATCACGGACGTTTCGAATGATCCGGGAGTGCTTGTGAAAACTGGAGACTCGACTGATATGTCGTCGTGGATCTACAGTAGGCGCACTTGACAAAGCCGCAATGGTAAATTCGCTATTGCTATTCCATACATCATTTTATAGCTCTTCCATGATTACCAACCATGAGAGGAACAAAACTATACACAATGTTTGCGGCAATGTTCATGGCAGGAGCTTTTTTGGCATCTCCAGAGCTAAGAGTGTATGCTGCAAACACGGTTGGTTCAGCGGACATTATCAACAACTCTATACAATCTTTGGACGTCAAGGACGGCGAAGTAAAGACATCAGACATAGCCAACAATGCAGTGACGGAAGCAAAGATCAAAGATGGTGAAGTCAAGGCCGCAGACATTGCAACTGACGCAGTAGGCTCGGCAGAAATTGCGGGAGTGACAAAGTTGCTGTTTGCTAAATGTCTCCTCACAGACGCGGAGGGTGGTAAAGAGGTCAATCCTGGTAACGGACTAGGAAAGCTTTGCAAGATTGCTGGTGTGACGACGGCTGACCAAGCCATAGGCAATCTGAACTGGGGAAACAGCTGTTTCGCAGTCACCCAAGTTCTTCCCCAGGTAGGAGGAGTGTCAGTGGTAATCCAGAACACCTGTACTACCATCCAAACTCCAAGCGAAGGGAGCTTTGTCTCCTTGATAGTGTATCACAAATAAGTGCTGAAACGCCGGACTATCTGATAGTCTGCTCAGGCGGAAGCTACGGCTCGTGAAGTACCTAGGGACGATAATCTTCCGTAGCTGGTTTTATACCGCTCTCAAGCATCGATGAGCAATGATAAGCCTGAAAGTAGGTGGAATCATATCAGCCGAGGCAAGCCATTCAATGTCAAGAATGCTCTGCTTGCATATGTCGCCTCAGGCTTCCAACGGACGAGAATGACTTCTGGCACTTACCACATTTTTTGTGCGGCTTATGGTGATAGTGAAGAGAGGATATTGTTATTGATACGCCAACCCGGAATTATAACGCTTGTGTGGGAGTTGGGGCTAGGTCTCCTTCCAATACATAGTAGCGCCATTGGTGACGATATTAGACCTACATCGTTTACAGACACTGATGCTAACTCCCAAGTCATTGTTCTGCAAGTCTTCCTTCGATCCGAACTGGATTTTTGAGCGTTGTTCGTTGTTGCACATGTTGCATTGAAGATAGACTGGCACGCTTTATCATAGGGCGCAGCCTTAATTGAGTATTCCGAAGTTCCAAAAGTCCACAGGCCTCAGTTCCCTATCAGTAAACTTGTTTGGAGCCACCGAAGCTAAGCGAAGGTAGTGGCCATCTCGTCGATGATTTGGCATTCCTGCCTGCGGAACTCGCGATTCTTACAAACCTAACAAGAATAACCCTGTTCTGGAACGCAGAACGGTAGCCGGAACACGTTCTAAACGGAAGACTTACCTACCATGCTACGTATCCTAGAGCACCAAAATGTCAACTAACAACAGAAGACTGATCCTGCTAACAGGAATAATCGCGGCAGGGATATTCGCAGCTACGTTCTCTGGCACCCAGCTAATGAGCGCCACGGCACAATCGACAGACAGCGATACACAGACTCGATCTACCCTCTCAACCACAGGCTCTTCGACAGTCAAGGTTGATCCTGACAAGTTCACGGTGACAGTAGGAGTCGAGACGAACGGAACAACAGCTCAAGAAGCAGCATCGAGCAATGCAGACTTCGTAGCAAAAGTAATTGCAGCCTTGAAAGCATTGGGAGTTTCTGAAGACAGCATGAGCACCAGCAGCTACAATGTCTATCCGGTATATTCGTACAAAGAACCCGTAAATGTATGCAGAGTGATGGAAGGCTATCCTGTTCCACCAGAATGCTACATATCTCAAGAAGTGACAGGCTACAAGGCATCTAGCAGCATAAGCATCACCCTTGATGCAGACGGTGCTATCGACGCGGGACAAGTAATTGACACAGCAATAGGAGCTGGCGCAAACACCGTACAAGGCGTGTTCTTTTTCATGTCACAGGAAAGCCAGGAAGAAATTCGTGACAGCCTGATAGGCAAAGCGATTGCGAATGCAAGACACAGAGCAGATATTGCTGCAGATGCAGCAGGAATGAATGTTACTGGAGTCCAGTCCATCAACTTGAATGACGTCTACTTCCCGTTCCCGACGTATTCGAAGGGAGGTGACTTCGCGGCAGCAGACACTCAGATCCTACCGGGTCAGCAAGAGGTAACGACGTCCGTAAGCATCGTCTATTATCTCAGCTAAGGCAGCAACTAATTGGCGCAGCGATGCTGCGGCCACTTCTTTTTTTTCTTAGTTATCTTGGCGGCAGAACCAGCACATACTCGATCTGCGAATGTAAAACACTTACCAAGCCCAAAGAACTTGAAGGAACAGCTTTTACGAACGTGATCGAGTGGTTTCTTCAACCTTGGGCTTGAAAAATAATAGTATTATTGCAAGTACGATCCTCAATTGATTCCCATTGTTTTGTTTTCAGTGTGCCCAACAGGTCCAGCAGTCCTGGCTAGCAATTGCCCGTCAATCTTAAATAAAGAGGAACCTAACGTAGCTGTGGTTATGGTTCGCGAAGGTGATCTTTGTCCTACTTGTGGCGTTGGCAAAGTGCACCCTTTCAGTCATCGTGTTGACAAGGGACTTGCAGAAGCGCCACATTGGACGGAAGATCAAGAAACCGGCGTCCAATGTGACAATCCGGATTGCGGCGCAAAGTGGAACGAGGGTAGTAAGTCCCACGCATCGAAATACAAAATTGAATCACGGAACCCAAAGAAGCAAGCTGCAAAGCCCAAAGCCGAAACAAAGGGCGGAATGAAGAAGATGAAGAATACTGACATGCCAAGACGTCAGGACCCACGCTAGAAACATCTGCAAACTTCATTTCTAGCTTCTAGTGCAGCGACGTAACCGTGTAGCGCTCTCATTCGTATCTGAATGAAATTCAGTTCAAGTTGATAGCGGCCGCGGATTCGGATATTTGCAGAATGCACAAGGAACTAGTTGAAAATGGTTGTTCCTTGTTTCGGCGATATTGTTGGAATGGCCACA
>JANWIX010000122.1 GCA_025449675.1 Nitrososphaera sp.
GAGCTCAGCGCCATCGCGGCGCCTGCAAGTATGGGCAGCCATCCGAACACGGCCAGCCCCAAGAACGGAACCAGAGCTCCCCCGGCGATGGGGATGAGGCCGGTATTGTAGGCAAACGCCCAGAAAAGGTTCTGTTTTATCTTGGATACCGTTTTCTTTCCGATCTCTAGAGCGGTCACGACGTCGCGCACGTCACCTTTTATCAGAATGATTCCGCCGGTCTCCTTGGCGACATCAGTCCCTGATCCTATCGCTATCCCCAAGTCTGCCCTTGCCAGGGCCGGCGCGTCGTTGATCCCGTCGCCTACCATTGCCACCACTCTGCCCTCGTCCCTTAGCTTTGCAATGACTTGCTCCTTTTCCCGAGGGAGCACCTGAGCTACTACGCGCCTGATTCCAAGTTTTGACGCGATCGCGTTGGCCGTCCTTTCGTTATCCCCTGTCAGCATTATCACTTCTATTCCCATCCGCCGCTGGAGCATTTCGACTGCTTCCTTTGTGGTTTCCTTCACCGTGTCTGCCATCGCGATAATTCCAGAAAGGTTTCCATCAATCGACACGATTACGGCGGTCTTGCCCTGCTCCTCCATCTCCTTCAAGGCCGAATCAACCTTGGCGCTGATCGCATTGTCGTTTTCTTGCATCAGCTTTCTGTTTCCGATTACGATCGTATGTGTCCCGTACGTTGCCTTTAGCCCGTGGCCAGATACGGCTTCAAACGTCTCCGGGTTTGAGACGGAAATCCCAAGCTCTCTTGCTTTCCTAACAACTGACTGTCCCAGCGGATGCTCGGAGCCGGACTCTGCAATAGCCGCCAGCCTCAAAAGCTCGTTTTCGCCGAACCCAGACAAATCTACAATGTCCGTGACAGAAGGGCTTCCTTTAGTCAGCGTGCCAGTCTTGTCAAACACTACAGTGTTCACGTTTCTCGCCATTTCCAGCGACTCGCCGCTCTTGAACAGGATTCCGTTCTCCGCCCCCTTGCCCGCTCCCATCATCAGCGCGGCAGGAGTTGCGATGCCCAGCGCGCACGGGCATGCTATAATTATCACTGACACGAACGCCAGCAAGGAATATGTGAACCCCGCCCCTCCGGCGAAATACCATCCGATACCGACACCGAGCGCCACGGCAATCACCACAGGTACGAAATATTTTGCAACCTGGTCTACCATCCGCTGCATTGGCGCCTTGCCAATCCGGGCGTTTTCAACAAGAGTGATGATCTGGGAAAGTACCGTGTCCTGCCCCACTTTTGTGGCTCTGACCTTTAGAAGGCCGCTCCGGTTTATCGTGGCGCCAATTACTTCGCTTTCCTTTGACTTGTCTACGGGGATGCTTTCGCCAGTGATTGCAGACTCGTCTACGGACGAAGTTCCTTCGATCACTACGCCGTCCGTAGGAATGCGCTCGCCGGGTCGTACAATGAGCAGGTCTCCTTCCTGGACTTGCTCTACCGGAATTTCAATTTCATCGTTGCTTCTCATAACGCTGGCCATTCTTGGCTGCAGGTCCATGAGTTTCCGTACCGCGCTTGAAGCCTTCTCCTTGGTTCTTGTCTCCAGCAACCTTCCCACCAGTATCAGGGTGATGATTATTGCCGCAGTTTCGAAATACACGGTCGCAAACGGAAAGTATGCCGGAGCAACGGTCACTGCTGCGCTGTAAAGGTATGCCGCGCTGGTGCCGAGGGCGATGAGCGTATCCATATTCGATGCACGTGCCCTTATCCCGTCCCACAAACCCCTGTAGAAGCGCCAGCCGATCCAGAACTGCACTGGCGTCGCCAGGGCAAGCATGACGTAGCTGCTGACTTGCATTGGAAGTGGGACAAAGTTTTGCAGCGATGGGAACATGTGCTGGAGCGTAAGTATTACAATCGGGACGGTAAGCGCGATGCTAATCGCGACATGCCGCTTTAGCTTTTGTAATTCTCTTTCCGGCTGTGTGAATTCGTTGAGACACTGTGTGGCACAAAAATAGTATTTTCTACCGTCCACAGTATGCTGTATGGACTCGGGTTTTTCTTCGACGAACATGCCGCATACCGGGTCTGTAGCCATGTGAATCCCTTGGAATTTCTCTTATATAGCATAAGGACTTTACAATTGTAAAGTATCAGAAAACGCCGTAAAGTTCGAAAAATGCAGTCTTGCCGGGTGCCGCAAGCACGTGGATTTGATAAAGCCAATTTCATGCTCAAGACCCACTCGGAATAAACATCGGCAGTTATTGTTACGTATCAACAGTGTCTAAGCTATTTATATTCAGCAGATGCTCTTTTTAGGGTATGACTGAGAAGGTTTGCGTTCTTGGCGCCGGCAGCACAAAATATGGAAAACTCAATGAAAGCATCATCGAGATCGCCCTAAGCGCGGCAAAAGACGCAATAGAATCTGCGGGGATAACCCCCAAAGACATCCAGGCCGGCTATATTTCGAACGTCTTTGGAGTAGCTGACAAACAGGTGCACATGGCGCCTGTCATCATGAGCAACCTTGGCATATCCCACGTTCCCGGGCTCACTATAGAGTCCGCATGCGGTTCTGGCTCTGTAATGTTTCGCGAAGCCTATGCCAACGTGGCTGCGGGATTTTACGACTGCCTCCTTGCACTGGGCGTAGAAAAGGTGACGCACACCGGCACGGCTCACAGTACCACGTTATTTTCGTACTGCTCTGACTTTTTCTATGAAGGCGGCAACGGCGCGTCTTTCCCCGGGCTGTTCGCCTCGATGGCGCGGGCGTACCTGACGACTCACAAGGCAACCGAAGAGGATCTTGCCAATGTTGCGGTCAAGAACCATGAAAATGGCGTGCTCAACCCAAAGGCCCATGTCAGGAAAAAAATTACAGTTGATGACGTGATGAAGTCCGCGGTCGTCGCGTCGCCGCTCAAACTACTGGACTGTTGCCCGTTCTCCGACGGCGCTTCCGCGACAATCCTTTGCAGTGAAGAGTTTGCCAAAAAGAGCGGAAGGCCCTATGTCGAGGTCATAGGCTCGGGCAGGGGAGCGTCTCCGGCTGCGGTGCAAGGAAGAGAGGACATTACGACTATCCCAAGCACTGTCGCTGCGGCGAGGCAGGCATACAAGATGGCCGGCCTTTCGCCCAAAGACATCGACTTTGCCGAAGTTCATGATTGCTTTACAATTGCAGAAATCATCGATATTGAGGACCTCGGGTTCTTCCCCAAGGGCAAGGCAGCACATGCCGTCAGGGATGGCGCGACTCGCCTCAGAGGCGAGATCCCGATTAACCCCTCCGGCGGGCTGAAATCAAAGGGCCATCCGATAGGCGCCACAGGTGTCGGACAGGTCGTTGAGGTATTCGACCAGTTCACAGGCAAGGCGGGAGAGAGGACTGTCCAGAACGCAGAGATAGCGCTCACGCACAACTTTGGAGCCACCGGCGCCAGCGCTGCAGTCCACATATTTCGAAAGGTTGACAGAAAGTAGGATGATGGAGAAATTGTCCCAACAGTCAGGAACTAGAGAAAAGTTCATCTCGGCAGCAAACAGGCAAAAGATATCCGTAAACAAGTGCGTCAATTGTGGCCACCTCATGCTAGAAACAATCCTCTACTGCGAAAAATGTTCGGGCAGTAAGTTTGAAGATGTCGAACTCGAGGGCAAAGGCACCGTAGTCACGTACACGATTCAGGCAGTGGCCCCAGAAGGCTTTGAGGACGCCGGCTCGTACGCCTGGGTCGTCTTCAAGGTAGAAAACGCTCAGCTGAGAGCCTCGGGATTTCTGCCAGGAATCCATACCCCCCAGGAACTTCCGATCGGCACTAGGGTGAGAGTGACTGGCTTTGACGCAAAGCACGGTCTCATGCTGTCAAAGTAGATGTATGTAGTCCCGCAAACAGCCTTTTTCTTATATCCGCGCGCTGCAAACTTAATTTCGCGCACATGTTCGAGTCAAAGGTATGGAAGTGCAATTCATGTCAGGAATTCTTTTTCTTCGAGCTCGACGCGGACGAGCACAAGAAGCGAACAGGACATTCCGACTTTAAGGTTTCTGACTGGGCATCGCGCGAAGAGTCTTCGCCAAGAATAAACAGGGACAGGCAGTCGCGGATCTGATTCATTGCGTAGCAGCAGCTGCGCGTTTTGTTAAAAACTGTCAAGGAAACTTTTCTTATTTCAGTTGTTGCAGGCTGTTAGCATATGTTGTCAGCAGACGTGGTTTGCGGCAAGTGCGGCTCCGTTGTCTACCAGATGCGGATGTTAAAGTCGGTAAAGGACGCCTTGCGCGGAACAAACTCGCGCTGTCCTGTCTGCGGCGCGGCGCTCAACCCTGCTGACTTTTCCGTTTCGCTGAACAAGCGCTAGGGCTTGTCGTGCCCTCTAAACGCGCCATAGTATGCCAGCGTTGCCAGGCCCAGAGCGAGCAGGTACCAGCCGGGAAGAACAAAGCTCCCAAGATCGATGTATCCAAGATGCATTGAGGTCCAATCAGAGCCCTGCATGAGCAGCCCTCCCTTTGGATCGCTCTCGAGCGGCACAGCAAGCCTGTTTGCAAACCATGCAAAATCCTCGACAAGTATCGCGGTTATCAGGTTGGCGACGCCAAGGAAAGCGGCCTTTATTCTCTTGTGCCTTCCGAGCAGCTTGAAGAGCATGTCGTCCCAGAGGGCGGCAAAACTGATTAGCACAAAGATAAACAGCATCGGAAACAGGTGGTACTGGTACATATTGCCGATTATCGGCTCTGTCTCCCTGCTCCTGTCAAAATTGCTGTCGTTGACTATTACCTCGCCGTTTGAGATCTGGAGCGCCGGGTCCTTGATGTAATAGTACTCGAGGTGGGCAAAGCTCGCCGCGAATATCACGGATATGAGTGCAGTAGAGATGAACTCTATCTTGCGAGCCCCAAGTTGCATCCTGATGTGGTCTCGCTTTGACTGCCCACCGTGGTCCTTTTCGCCGGCTCTGGCCATCCTCAATGTGAAAACACTGATGCATATTAAACAATACCAATTCCGGCGTAGCTTAGCTTTATGACAGCTCTGGGTGCAGATCCTTCAACACCGGGTCTTTTCCAACTTTTGCTGCCCGTTGTAGTGTAAGATGGCAGGGGGAGCGGAGAAGCGCCAGCAGTTCGTAAGCCAGATCACCAACGCAAGAACTGTCGTGTACAACAAGCTTGGAAGACTCAGGATCCTTGACCAGAGGTTCGCCTCGATGGAGGCGTACTATATGGATCAAATAACCGGCAACATCAAGACAGGAAATAATGCCCGCGCCAGAATAATCGCAACCGAACTGTCCAACGTGAAGCGGATCCGCAGGACGACGCAGCATGCCGGCCTGGCACTTGAGGCACTTGTAATTAGGTTCAGCACCATAAGCGAGTTTGCCGCAATACTTGACACCATCGATCCCACGGTCGAGATGATAAAGGGCATCCAGACAGAGTTAACAAAGGCCATCCCAGCCGCGACCCAGGCGTTCTCAGAGGTATCTTCTGTAACGTCAGAAGTTCTCATCAACGCAAACTTTGCGGGAGACGTCAGGGTGTCGACTCCAGTGGATGCCGACGCACTCTCGATTCTAAGCGAGATCGAAGGGGCTCTCGAGTACGAAGCAAAGGCAAAGCTTCCGGAGGTTCCGACTAACATCCCCTCCGCCACTCCGGCAGCGAAGGCACAGGCGCAGGGCATGCTGGTAGAGACCTAGAGAAATAATTGACCAAAAGGTCAATTGGCCCGAGTAGGGTGGATCGCACTCTTAGTGAAAGATATTTTACAAAGTAGTTTTAATCATTTACCCTGATAACGGGGTGCAATGGAAGTGAGTCTCGATTCTCAATCAACCAGTGATATCAGAAAAGGTGGCGTCCTGGAATCCGCGTCAAGACGCGTGCGGATGATTTTCTCCGTCATGGCAAGCCCTAACAGGATCGACATCCTGCGCATTCTGAACACAAAGGGTCCCCTTACATATTCGGAGCTAAAGGCACTCGCGGGCTTCAAGTCAAAGAAAGAGTCAGGCAAGTTCGCATACCACCTGAGAAAACTTTTGCGACAGTTGCTCGTCGCCCTCAACAAGTCCGAGCGCCGGTATACCATCACCAACCTCGGCAAGCTGGTTCTGAGCCTTGCCCGGCAGATAGAGGAGCGCTCGATAATTGAGAGCGGCAAGATGTACGTGAGGACGAGCAGGCACACAATTGAAGAATTCAACTCGCACAAGATAATCCAGTCTCTTGTGAGAGAGGCCAACCTGCCTCTAGAGCAGGCACACAAGATAACCGAGGAAGTCGAGAACAAGATCTACAAGTTCCAGACGGCGTATCTGACTTCATCTCTTATTCGAGAAACAGTAAACTCTGTCCTAATAGAGCACGGCCACGAGGAATACAGGAACAAGCTGGCGAGGCTGGGTCTGCCTTCGTCTGACATTGTCGGGATTCTCTCAAGCGAGGAGGACACTAGGAATGGCATCGAGGGCGTGATGTCAAAGGCTGCAGGCTCGATTTTCTCGGAGTACCTGGTGTTCAACACCATGCCAAAGGACATTGCAGACATGCACCTCGCAGGAGAGATCAACATATCGTCAAGCTCGTTGTGGGGACTCTTGCCCGACACGATATTTCTGAACCTTGCCGAGCTTGAAGAAGGGCTTGACCTCCGGGGGCATTTCCTGAATGTGGCAAGGATTCCTGCGATCAAGAATTCAGATGACGCGCTGGCGGCGCTTCCGCTGCTCATTTCGCTGCTCAGCAGGGAAGCGTCTTCAGAGGTGGTGATTGAAGGTGTCGTGCCCGCATTGCTAAAGAACGCAAGAGATCTTGAAGAGCTGTCGTCAAGATTTGCCCGGAGCCTCGTTGCATCGTCCGGAGCTCCTTCATATTCTTCGGGCCTACCGATAGCTACGATCGCGGTTCCAGCTGACGGACATGACGCCAAGCATATCAATTCTCTGCTTGATGGGTACAGAAAGTACGCTGATGCAACTCCGGTTCCTCGCATAGGCTTGGCCCTTATCTATGGTGGTGGAAAATCGGCATCAAGGGAAAGCCTTGATCACGTAGCGGCGGCTGTTCGCAGCGGCGGCATCATTTCCGTCGGCAACGGGCAGACGCGGGCCAGCAACGGCATAAAAAGCACGGCAGCTGCGGGCAAGGGAAATGCGGCGGCGACAATGGCTTTCCATTCGCTGTCGCTAAATCTGCCAAGACTTGCGTACGAATCTAACAAGGACGAAACTTATTTCCGCGCAAAACTCGCGCTTCTGATAAAGCCGTCGCTCACAGCAATGTCCATGCGCAAAAAGACAATAGTAGATTATGTAAAGCGCGGGCTGACTCCTGCGCTAGCAAGCAGCACCCAGTCATGGCAACGGGGCGCGTCGAGCATAATGATCAACCTTGCAGGCACAAGAGAGGCTGTCTACACGATCTTGGGCCACGAAGGCTCTGGAGGCGCAGAAGTGATGTCAAAGGTTCTAAAGACTGCTGCGGAGGTTTCTGCCGCGCAGGGAAGGCAGCTAGGCGAAGACGCCATTGCCGGGATAACAATGGTGGCTGATGACAGCGGCTCAAGGTTTGCCAGCCTCGATTCGGACAAGTATGGTAAGGTTTCGCTCCTGCAAGAGGCAAATACTGCCAGCTATAGCCAGGGAATGACAATAAACGGTAGAGAACTCCTTTCTAATGGCGAGGCGGCAATTCAGGACTGCTCCATTATAGACAGGCTTCTCAACGGCGGTTTTGCCGCCGGAGTGGATATTACGGACCTGACGCCTGGCGAAACAAGGACCGCTCTCGAAGCTGCTGCGGCGCTGCCTTTCTTCCGCCCGAGGATCAGGCTGGGCGTTTGCGCTGCGTGCGGTAAAAAATCAAGAGCTGCCGCTGACAGGTGCGAATCGTGCAAGTCCCCTAACAGGCTGCCAGTGTATTCATAATAGCTGCCATGCTGCTTTTCCCGCCGCATCATCATTATTTTCCGATGATATGATGAACTGAAAATCGATCCAGTTTTCGTGCAAACTTTGCCGGATGCATTTGACGGAATTTTCTTTTTGTTTTTTGGAATTATTACATTATCGGATTCAGATTCCAGCTTTCTCTTGCTTTAATATCGGCGGGTTCACTTTCGCTAATAATTTGCATCCAAGATTTGGAATAAAATGTATAAGTAGAAGTAGCTTTTTGTATAGTGCGGGATGGCGGGGATTACAGAATTTAATTCAAATTCAGAACAGACGCTGATTTCCAAAATACGAAAACGCGACGGACGTGTAGTCAACTTTGAACAATCCAAGATCGCCAACGCGATATACAAAGCTCTTGTCGCTAACGGCAAGCCGGACTATCCGCTAGCTGAAAAGCTGGCCGCAAGAGTTCTGCAAAAAATAGTGCAGCAGGGCCGCGACTCTGTCGGCAAGACTGCAATTCCAAGCGTTGAAGACGTACAGGACATGGTCGAGTCGATACTCATTGAGGAGGGACAGTCAGAGACTGCAAAGGCGTACATACTCTACAGGCACGAGAGGCGCAAAGTGCGCGACGAGAAAATGAAGATCCTGAACAAGAAGGACCTAGACGAAGTCGACAAGGCATTTGACATTAATTCGCTCAGGGTACTTGCGGCGCGCTATCTGCTCAGAGACAACAACAATGAAATCATTGAAGGGCCGAAGCAGATGTTTGAGCGCGTTGCGACGCTTGTCGCGGTAGCAGATCTGCTGCACGACCCTGCCGTGTTCAACTTGGCAGGCGGAAACACGCAGAGCATCGAGGAGGCCGAGCGCTACTATGCGAAACTGGATGACTTTGACAACAAGCTGCATCTCGGCGGATACTACCTGAACAAATACCACTTTGAAGCAATGATACGCCACTACGTCCATTGCGCACAGCACGGGCAGATGAAGGTGAGCTTTAAGGATCTGCTTAGGATGCTGGCAGAAGGCAAGCTGGCCCAGTATGAAGAAAGGATCTGGGAATACTACAGCCTCATGGTCTCAAGGGACTTCCTTCCCAACACCCCCACGCTCATGAATGCCGGGGCAAGGCTGGGGCAATTGTCTGCCTGCTTTGTGCTGGACATGCCCGACGACATGGCAGGCATCATGAAGGCATCGACTGACGCTGCCATGATCTTCAAGTCCGGAGGCGGAGTTGGAATAAACTATTCTGACCTAAGGCCCGAGGGCGATATCGTCGCTTCGACCTCAGGCGTGGCGTCAGGTCCGACTTCATTCATGCGGATCATTGACACGATAACCGACGTCGTAAAGCAGGGAGGCAAGCGCAGAGGAGCAAACATGGGGATCCTCGAGGCCTGGCACCCGGACGTGGAACGGTTTGTGACTGCCAAGACAAAGCCCGGAGTGTTCGAGAACTTTAACGTTAGCGTTGGCATCTGGGAAGATTTCTGGAAGGCCCTTGTCAACAGGGAAGGCAACCACAAATACGCGCTCCGCAGCCCGCGCACGCGCGATCCGGTCAGGCAGATAGACGCGCAGCAGCTCGTCGACCTGATTGCTCTGAGCGCATGGAAGAGCGCCGAGCCGGGAATAATATTCTTTGACAACATCAACAAGTACAACCCGCTTATAGACGCAAGGCATGGCCCGCTGCGCGCGACCAACCCGTGTGTAACTGCAGATACTTGGGTAGCTACGGGCAACGGTCCAAGAAGGGTAAGAGACCTGATTGGAAAGGCTTTCAAGATACACCTAAACGGCAAGGCTTGGAATACTGACGGATTTTTCTCCACTGGCATAAAGAAGGTCTTCAAGCTGAAAACCAAGGAAGGCTTTGAAATGCGCCTGACAGAAGATCACAAGGTTCTTGCAGTAAATCGGATGAGCAGATACACGCTTGAGCCTGAATGGAAGCAGGCAAAGGATCTGAAACAGAACGACATGGTTGTTCTAGACGATTGCAGATTCTACGAGTGGGAAGGAAAATTCGGTGAATATGAAGGATACCTGATGGGCCAGCTTGTAGGAGATGGACATATCAAGGAAGAAAAGGTCGTGCTAAGCTCATGGGGCGAAACGCATGGTGACATATCTGTAAGAGGACAAGTGATGCGATACGCGCAGCGAATGCCACATCGGTCCGACTTTAGGGGATGGGCAAAGATTGCCGGCAGAGGAGAGTACAGGCTTTCAAGTGCCTCAATAACCGAATTGGCCTCGTCCCTGGGGCTGGTGCACGGCAACAAGACTGTAACTGAGGAAATTGAAATGACGTCATCTGCCTTCTACAAGGGATTTCTAAGAGGTCTGTTCGACGCAGATGGAGCCGTATTGGGAAGCCAGCTAAAGGGCATCTCGGTGCGTCTGTCGCAGAGCGACATTGCGATTCTAAAAACCGTTCAAAGGATGCTACTCCGGCTCGGCATTGTATCTAGAGTATACGAGAACAGAAGAGGCGAGCAGGAACGCCTTATGCCTGACGGCAACGGCGGTATGAAGCTATACCATTGCAAATCGCAGCACGAGCTGGTCATCAGCGAGGAGAATGCGTCGCGCTTCCACAAAGTTGTAGGCTTTGGCGACTCTGCAAAAATGGAGCACCTTGGATCGCTGCTTGGCAGCTACAAGAGAAAGCTCAACAGAGAAAGATTCATTGCCATCGTATCAGAGCTGTCGGAAGATGGAACAGAGGAAGTCTATGACGTTCAAGTGCCCGGAATAAACGCATTTGATGCTAACGGCATCATTGCCCACAACTGCGGCGAGCAATCGCTCTATCCGTACGAGTCGTGCAACCTGGGATCCATAAATCTGGCGAACTTTGTAAAGCGCAAGGTAGACGGCAAGTTCGAATTTGACTGGCAGCGCTATGAGCAGGCGACCCGGCTATCCACAAGGTTCCTTGACAACATTATTGACATGAACAAGTACCCCGTCGAAGAGATCAGAGTCGCCACCAAGGAAACGCGCAGGATAGGCCTGGGCATAATGGGAATTGCAGACCTTCTCTTCCTGCTCCAGATCCCGTACAATTCGAGGGACGGGTACGACTTTATGAACAAGCTCGCAGAGGCGGTATCCTATCTCAGCATGGACGAAAGCGTGGCGATTGCAAAGTCAAGAGGCCCGTTCCCGATGTTCAAGGACACCGACTATGTGAAAGGCAGGATCCCGGTGGCCGGATATTACGAGCTGCCAAAGGAAACACACACGTATGACTGGGACACGCTCATTGAAAAGATAAAAAAGACCGGCATCCGCAATTCCTGGACCTCGACGATTGCGCCGACGGGAACTCTTTCCATGATAGCCGACACGGCGAATGGAGTCGAGCCGGTGTTCGCCCTAGTGTATGAAAAGCGAGTTACCGTGGGCCGGTTCTTTTACACCGACAAGGTGTTCGAGAACGTCCTCAAGGAAAATGGCCTGTACTCTGACGAGATACTGACAAAGGTAGCGAACAATTACGGCTCTTTGCGAGGCCTTCCTGAAATCCCGCAATGGATGCAGCGAGTGTTCACGACTGCGATTGACATCCACTGGACGGACCACGTGATGGCCCAGGGAATATGGCAGAAATGGATCAGCAACGCTATAGCAAAGACGATAAACATGCCCGGCGACGTCACGGCAGAAGACGTAAAGTGCGCTTACCTGCTATCCCACGAGCTCGGGCTAAAGGGAGTCACTGTATTCAGGGACGGCTCCAGGCACGAGCAGGTGCTGCACATCACCGGCAAGAACACCGGCGAAAAGGCGTTTTCGGTAAAGCCGAGCAGATATGTGGTCGACCATGTCGAAAGCAGCATCAGAGAACCGTACGTGCTGGAGCAGATGCAAAAGATTTTCAGGGACTCTGGCGTCGAGGAAGAGGTCCCGATAGTGCCTGAGGCGCCAAAGCCACTTGCTGTGGCAGTAGAAGTCAAGGTAGCCCCGCAGCCAGCGCCGCAGACAATGATGGTGAGCGACGAGGATCGCTGTCCAACGTGCAACGCCAGGCTGATAATCACCGAAGGCTGCAACGTTTGCATAGAGTGCGGCTTTAGCGGATGCGGCTCTGGCTAGCTTCTCTCTTTTTCTTTTCATTATTTTCCAGGCGTTTGGACAAAGATTCAAAAGATTAGCGAGCCATAGTTTAGTATGACCAGTTCAGGATTGGGCGCGGCTGTAGCATCGGGCCATGCAATATACTTTAAATCCCCGTTTGCACATAATATGGCTGAATGTCAAACGTGCGGGTCAACGAGAGTCCGAACCACTTCATGGTGCTGGATGCTATTGCAAGAGGAATAAAGACTGATGCA
>JANWIX010000123.1 GCA_025449675.1 Nitrososphaera sp.
CCGCTTCAGCTCTGGATGATTTCGATGGTGAACTAACTCCACATTGCTCGCCCGAATCCGGGTACGAGTTTCCTGTCGGAACGGTCAACGTTGTCTGCAAGGCTACTGACAGGGCCGGCAACACCGCACTTGCATCTTTTGTTGTCTCTGTAAAGCAGGGCGCCCAAGAAGAGTCGCCTTCCGTATTGCTTCCCTTCTTGATCATGGGTATCGTTGGGGCCGCGTCATTCGGTGGCTTTTGGGCAGTAACGCGGGCAAGGGCAGAGTAGTTAGACCCCCCTCCCCCCAGGGTGCTAGGCATGTTATAAGGAGCCAACTTTAGCTTGGCATGATGAGTTGCAAGAATGCATGCCTCCGACTGATAGGCTCGACCGCTTTTTTCAGGATATCCAGACCCTATGAAAACGGATTCAAGTATTGCAGGAGATGCGAATATTATCTTAAATCAGACGGAAGCCACTGCCCTTGCTGTGGACTCCATCTTAGGTTCACGCCGATCAATCGCGATTCTAGGGCAAGGTTGAGGCTTGCAGGCATCAGGTGATAGAAATGGCAAGATCGTGTCTGTCTGCACAAGAAATCGAAAGAATGATCAATGCCTACAGGCAAATGAGGGATCTTTATCGGCCTGACACTGTGCAGTACGAAGCAATTACATTCCGACTGCAGGAGCTAAGGATAAAGTTGGCAGAATCAGAACCGATAAGCGCATCTGTTGTCAGTTAGCGGATTCTTTATGAGGTGTAAGCGACGGGCCGGTTGAACAGCCGCAGCGCGGTTCTGCCCTTTTCTGTAATCATGTAACCTTCGAAAGGCTCCGAGATTGCCTCAAGCATGCCAAGCCCCGTCAACAGATCAAGATAACGGACAAGCTGATAGTAGTTTATTTTTGTCCTGAACAGAATATGTGTCTTCTTGGCAGGCTCTGTAGCTGCTGCCAGTAGCTCAAACATGACGTCCATCTGGTTTCTCTTCTTTTGTTTCTGTGGGCTTGGAATTTCTGCAACTTCTGTGACAATAGTAGGTAGCAATTAGGTCGCCACTGTATGGATTTCGGCTAATATAAAGACATCTTAACGAGATATTATATCATAGTATGCGCACATATGGGTCATTGTTGACTGCAGGATGAACGTTTGGCTAATAATTGCAGTTAGCCTGCTGAATCTTCCATTCCTATGGCTCAAGTCTGTTTCTTGCCGCTAATCTTTGCTGCCTTTTCAGCCAGAGCACGATATGAATCGATAAAGCCCATTGCGTACAAATCCGCGTGTCTTTCCGTTCCCCTGTGGGCTCCGGACCGGGATCTCAAATGGTGGTAAAATTCATGAAGCATTACAAATGGATTATACAAGATATCAGAATTCATGGCGTAAATCCTCTGTTCTTTGGAAACATATACTGCGTAGGCGGTCCTTCTCTTTCCCTTGACTGTGCCAACCCGGATTTCAGGGGGATCGAGGTGGTAAAAATTGCTCAGTACCTGTAACGCCTCTTCGGTCTTTTTGCCCAGAATCATGTGTACTATTCTTGCCTGCGTCAAGCTGTCTGGTAGGGCCATCAGAGATCTGCCACAGCTTTGTAAGGCGTATTACGAAACATGCGGATAACAAACTATTTTGTAGAACGCCATAAATACGATGCAGCCGCAGTATGGAGATGCCTTTTGTCACCGTAGACAGTGGAACATCCATTTACGTCGAAGACACCGGCCAATTCAAAGCAAACAGCATTGGCAAGCCTGTCATGTTTATCCACGGATGGCCGCTCAGCCAAAAGATGTTCGAGTACCAATTCCTGGAATTGCACAAGAACGGCTATCGCTGCATAGGAATCGACCTCAGAGGTTTTGGGAGATCAGACAAACCGTGGGCAGATTACGATTATGACGTGTTTGCCGACGACATAAAGCAAGTCCTGATTGCGCTGAAATTGCAGGGAGTGACTCTGGTAGGATTTTCCATGGGAGGTGCGATAGTGATGCACTATGTCGCAAAGTACTTTTCCGAGCTGGTTTCAAAAGTAGTATTCATGGGAGCTGCCGCGCCTTGTTTTACCAGGCGGGTCGACTATCCTTATGGGCTGGAAAAGTCAGCATGCGATGAACTCATCTCCCAATCAAGACGAGACAGACCAAAGATGGTTACTGACTTTGGCAAGATATTCTTTAGAAGGGAGGATTCTCAGAGCCAAGAGATGGTCAGATGGCTGTTTTCAATAAACATGCAGGCATCTCCTTACGCAACCATAAAGTGCCTGGAAACTCTGCGTGATGCCGATCTCAGGAATGACATGCAAATGGTGAACCAGAGAAATCTGCCGGTGGCAATATTTCATGGGACAGACGACAAGATATGCCCGTTTGACTTTGCGAAACTGATGAACCAGGGGATCAATGGTTCACGGCTGGTGCCATTCAGCGAAAGCGGTCATGGACTGAACATTGAGGAAAAGGAAAAGACCAATGAAGAATTGATGAAGTTTATCGGCTGACTCTTCCTACTGATGCTGGTCAAATAGGAATTGTCGTGGATTGTTCTTCGAGACGTAGCATTCAAATAAAATTGACGTTTACTTTGGGTGTGAAAGTTCTTGTTGCCCTGATATCTGCACTGGTGGCAGGGATAGTGATATCCGCGTTGATATTGTCGTACTATGAAGGCGGGATAACAGAGCAACAGATGCCAAGCCCAACGGATAACTTTGAAAATAGTTCGCTTCTAGTTGGCCTTGAAGACCCAATCAATCTGACAAACAATCCCCGTGACTCTGTTTATGGCCAAGTCGCTGCGTGGAATAACAGCGTTTACGTTGTATGGCAGGACTCCATGCCCGCCGGCGGCAGAAATTACGATATTTTCATAAGCAAAAGCGAAAACAAAGGCGACACCTTTGCGTCGCCTATCAATCTGAGCAACAACGAAGGCTTCTCGGAGCATCCCCAGATAGCATCGCACAGTAATAATGTGTACGTGGTATGGGCTGACAATACCAGTGAGAATAAGGAAGTCATGTTTGCGAGAAGCGTGGATGATGGAGCCACATTTGAAGAGCCTCAGAACTTGAGCAACAACCCGTCCGACTCGTTCAATCAAGAGATAGCGGCCCTGGGAAATTATGTATACGTTGTATGGTTGGATGAGGAAAATGACGGCCATAGCATTCTTTTGAAAGGGAGCACGGACGGAGGCGCAACTTTTGGCAGGGCGGTTGAAATTAGCAGAAATGCAAACGACCTGACTCTGCCCAAAGTTGCGGCTTCCGGAGACAAGGTATATCTCACATGGAACGTGTTGGATGACGATCTTGGAGACAGCCTGTTCTTTGTGAAGAGTTCTGAGGATGGCAACGCTCTTGGCAATATCACCAAGCTAAACCGCGAAAGTGATGTAGGGGAAGCACAAATTGTGGCTTACGGAAATGCTGTAAGCGTCTTGTCAGGCGGGCCCTACTCTTTTGAAGACACCGGACTTTTCTTGACCAAGAACCTTGATTCCGGAGATAGCTCTTCCGGCCCCGTGGAGATCAATGCTAACGGCAGGTTCGCAAACCCGATGAATGTTGAAGGTGCGGCACACGATGATGCTGGACAGCAGGTTCTGTATGTCGCGGGGCAGGTTCTTGTTTCGGGAAATGAAGAGATCCTTCTGCTGCAGATGTCCGGAAATGACTCAAAGGTGACTGCGCTGGCAAACCTGAGTAGGAATTCCGGCATATCTGAATGCCCATCAATTGCGATAGCGGGTGGCAACGTTTACGTGGTGTGGGAAGACCTTACTCCCGGAAACCACGAGATCCTGCTTGCAAGAGGGACTCTGGCCTAGAAGAAAGTCGCAGCTCCATACGGGCTGGGTTCTTACGTCATGGCAGTTCCAATTGTCTTTGGATGATAGTTCTTGTAATGTTCGATTAGCTCTTCGAAAGCCAGAAAACCCATTCCGCATTCGTCGCACATGAAATTGTACCGTGAGTCTCGAACCGATACTCCCATTGATAGCTAGATTGGTCACCCTAGGAGATAAGCCTTTTCGGCTTTGGCTCTCGGATATTGGATAGCTTAACTAGCAATGCTTAATGATCGTTACCGATCATGAGTGCAGCTATTATCGGCGACTCGTGGTCACTCGAAGTGATGGCTTGCAGGGGGATATGTGAGAGGCACAGAGCTTCCAAACCGGCGGATATAAGGCTAAGTCGGTATATGGTCGGCCAGAAACGATGCCAGGCCTGTATGATGTTTATCATTTGGCCCGTTACGATGTCCCTGTTGTGGCTACAAGCTAAGAACACATCCAAGGAACGGAATGGACAGGAGGTCACTCAGAAGGCTGAAGGCGGCAATTGAAGCCCGAGCGAGAACTGAAGCCTGATCAGGAAACGACAAACGCCAGAATCAATGGCGATCCCTGTTCCTCTGGAAATCTTGTGTAATCGCCTGTTACACCGTTAACTAGTTCTCTAGCCGGTAACGCTCTCATAGCATGATCAAGATGGATGTCGGCACGCTTCAGGAAATATCTAATCTCATCCAGAAGTGTAGAAATGAGCGCGATATTGATCGTCAGCTTAAGATTCTCTTGGTCATTAACGCGATGCTTCCGCCGACCAAAAAGCTCCATGTTCCGGCATATTTGACCGATGATTACATAAACAGAGCCTTATACGAGATAGAAAAAGCATTAGAGAGCAGCTATTAGAACTCTATTTGAATTTCCAAGTCGTCACAAATTATGCTATTGTATTCCTGGGCAACTTCATCCTTGGTGTTCGCGGTTTAATCTAAGCGATATAGCCGAAATTCGCACCGCCGACGCGAATAGTAACTCTGTCTCTACTTCTTGGTCATTCTGAGAGTGTCGACCTGGCCGCTGTGAAGCCAGTCCTTCAGCTCTTCATGTGTTGGCTTCAAGTTGTGCTTGCCTGCCAGGTGAAGATGCAGAAGAACATAGTTGACCTGGTTGAGTATCGGCTTGTTTGCTTCGTCGCCTTTGCGAGCTCTCTGTCGAAGGTCTGCGGGAACGCTATTCCACCATTCTTCAAACTTGCGTACCATGCTATTCAGAATGAAACGAGAAGTACTTTAACTTTTCAATTTGCAATGCGGCGAGTCTTATTTCGTTGCGCCGAGCTAGGAAACGATCCGCTGTTTATTTAGAGGGAGCCTCCTAGTATTGCATGGCAAGTATGACAGAGCCAGTGAAGATTCCCTACAAGAATAACATGCCCCTAGTTAGCATGGGAATTATTGATGCAGGCAGCAACAAGAAAATTGTTGTTGATGCCCATCTTGATTTTGCTTCATCAAAAACAATCATGCCTACTTATATCGCAAACGAGATGAACCTAAAGTTCGCTGGAAGCGATGAAACAGTAACAGGGGCTGGAATAATCCACATCCCCTACTACGAAGTATCCATCGAGGTTTTTGGCAAGATGCACGACAACGTGCATGTAGGCTGCCTTGACCTACCTGAGCGTACACCAGCTAGGGCGCTCTTAGGTAGGGACATACTTGACAACTACAGGATATGTCTTGATGGAAAAAGAAAGGAAATCAGGGTGGGCGCGGATAGCGTAAAGTAGCACAGCCCCCTTGGGCCCCATTGATCATGTCAAATTTGGTTCACAAACCCTGTAGCTCAAACAACAAACAGTGATAAGCGATGATGACCCCAAGTACTTGGAGGGACAAAAAACAAATGCCCAGAGGCATTCCAAAGGGATTCAAGTTTGTAAAACGTTACAGACCAAAGAGTCATTTCGAAAACTTTAGGATACTGAGTCCGAATAAAGACACTAGGATAATCATTGGTAGACTGAAAAAGAAATATCGTGTTGAAGGCAAGAAAACGAGGGGAAGCGAGGACCTACTGCGACTTATGAGGAATTTAAGAGAGCAAAGAAGGTTCGACAAGACTAAACTACCGTGAAAGTCAGATCAAAAATCATTTATTTAAAAACGCGATCGGCTGTGCGAAAAGCGTTTCGCCCTTGCTGTTGTCTCCTTCCAAATGTTAAAAGGCTTTATCCGCATGTCGCTCGAAGAACAGTCAAGCATGGATAAGGAAAGAATAATCACAATTCTAATATTGATAGGACTGTTCGGAGGTCTGATTGGTGGGCCTATTGCCAGCTTGGCAGATTATTACGCTCCTCCGGAGAGGAGATTCTGGCTTTTCATCATTCCAGAGTTTATCGGCTTTGGTTGTCTTGTGTTGATGGTTATTTATGGGAAATCGAGAAAAAAGGTAGGCGGTGGTACCGACAGGCAGGAGTGATGAGTTCTTACCTGCGCATACTCTGTCCAGCTTTCTTCAGGTCATCCAATAGCATAACTGGATGGAACTCTACCTTTGCTCCCATCATGAACAGTGGTTCTGCAATGGATGCCATTTGATCAGTCCTTTCCATGTTGACTACAAAGACCATCGTCCTGTCTCCCCCTGCTTCGAAAAAGTAAGAGGCTTCAGCCTTGACGTTCTGTATGTACGACTCAATTTGCTTCATTCCGTCTGGATTTTGCATCATCTTGTTCCCGGCTTCCGTGGGAATCTGAGCTCTAATAATGAATCTCATCGCTTCGACCGCAGCGCCGAACATAATAAACATTATGAAAATGTTTTCTGTTTCTATTTTCGCGGGTGGATTTCAGGTAGAGTCCGGAAATATTGTGAATCCTTCGTCTGATTTCTATCTTTTGCGAGGAAGCGAAGATGCGTAGTCAAGGCCCATCTCTAGCCACCTTTTCAAAGTCGCGTCCTTTGACCATCCATTGGCATCCACATAGATGAATCCTTTCATTGGGTGCCCTGTAAAGTCCATCGGCCTGGCGTGTGGCAGGGCAACAGCCTTGTCATGGCGCTCGGCTCCTACTCTTACCATAAGGTCGTCCTTGAGCACTCCGAAGCACATATTTCCGTAGAGTAAGAACGCCAAACCCCCAAACATTTTCTTCTCGCTGAGCCCCTTGCGTCTTGCTACTAACGTCCGGATCTTATCAGCCAACCGCTCGTTGTAGACCAAACATCTTTGAGCAATAGTGCGGATCCTAAGATATTTGCTTATTGCCAGCCGCCCAAATGACTGCTAGAATCGGTAGCTCAACTATTTTGCCAAGATAGTCGACCGTGGGCTTGAATTATTCTGGCTTTATTTGTTTCCTGCTAATTGCAGACGCGCGGTTATCTGTAAATGATGCTCGTCAGAGTTGACGCTACTCCCTGTATGCCCTTTACTCTGTTCAGAACATCGCGCAGGCTTATTTCGTCAACTGCTTTCACTTTAAGGATCAGGTCGTAGATGCCGGTCGTAGGATGGGTTTCTAGCACGCCTTCCGTAATCTTTGCAACGCTTTCGACGATCCCTGTCATTGTAAGTAGACAATTCACAAAGACGAATGCTTCCGTCATCATAGCATTATGGGCTGGCTTTTATTAAAGACTTGCCGCAGGATGCCGAGACGGAGCTTGAACGCTATACAGGTCAATAGCGCGCGAAATTGTCCGTTGTGATCTATGATCTATGTGCTGTTAGGGACACGTGCGCGACATGTAGTAGACAGATATGGAAGATAGTTAAATAGTTAAATACTAGTCTCCTGTTGAAAGGATACTATGAACATGAAAGTTCTCTACGTAGCAGTGGCAAGCTCTTTGATGCTGGCAGCGACAATTCTAGTTGCGCCGCTAGGCATCACAAATAGCTTTAAACTGCTGCCCGAAGCAGAAGCGGCCAGAACCGGGGTTCACTTTTCGATCACGGATGACCCGGGAAGCTGGTTCAGAAATGACGACTCGCCGCCAATTGGTGCTACTGATTCGCTTGCAGTGACCACGCGTGGGAATACGGTGTTCTTCAATATGGATGAGTCGAACACTGTGCATACTGTCACGAGCCTCCTATGGCCAACAGGTGCACCCAACATGCCATTTGACCAACCTGAGGCATTCAATGGAGAGACCCAGGTGAAATTATGGGAAGCAGGGCTGTACGTATTTGTCTGCAAATTGCATCCTTTCATGCTGGGTGCCGTGATTGTCGACAACCCGGCAACTCAGGGCCTGGACCTTGGCGGAAAGGTTGACATGATTAACGGCATAACTGAACTGCCAACTAATAGCGACCTCGTCACCAGATTGGTACGAGGTTTCTATGTGATTACGGGGCCGTCTGCGTGGCAGGACTTTTCACAGGACCGATGGGTCGTAGACTTCCCCAGCGTCGAAGTTCGACGCACTGGCGGAGAAATAGTAAACCTAGATGTCTTGGATATCGATCAGGCATTGCCGCCTCTAATGAAGCCCACTACAAAGGGCGTTGGTGAAATCTGGGTTGCTACCCAGTACGAGCAAACTGAGGGCAAAGACAAGCCTGGTACACTCACGGTTGTTGATGCAGATACTTGGAAAGTGACGAGAAAGGTTGCGTTACCTGAAATTGAAATGAACAATCCGCACAATCTCTGGACTGACAGAAATCAAAGAGTCATTTACGCTACACAGTGGTTTGACGAATACCTGACTACCGTGAACAGGGCCGATGGTGAATTGAAATCAAACGTAAAGGTAGGCGAAGCGCCAGCCCACGTAATGACAAGGGTAGACACCGATGAAGTGCACGTGAGCATAAATGGAGAATATTCAGTCGTTGAATTGAAACCAGGGGGCGGGAGTGTAACAGACACTTTCGACGTTACCAAGACGCCTTTGGACCCTGGAGCAAACCCTGCGCAGCCGCATGCCCACTGGATGGGATTTGACGGAAAGACGATGGTGACTCCCAACTCCAACACCGGCGATTCGACACTCTATGATTTCAACCAAGACAAGATAGTCGCCAAGCCAGAAACCGGAGTGCTGCCAATCGCGACAGGCATGATGCCTGATTCTAGCAAATACTATGTCTCTAACTTTCTCTCCAACACCATCAGCGTGGTAAGTATGAAGGGTCCCTCAAAGGGTGCCGTAATAGAGACGATTAACTTGCTGGAGGACTATGACCCGATAAAGGGTGTCCCGGCCGACGGCGACCTGAATAACGACGGTGACAGCATCATCGGAGCACTTCCGATCCAGACTCCTGTCAGTCCCAATGGCAAATACCTGGTCACTGCAAATACGCTGACCGCAACTATTACCATTGTCGACACGGACACTGACAAGGCGATAAAGACCCTGGCCTGTGACGCGGGCTGTCACGGGGTACAGTTTGGAGCAAAGAAGGGTGGCGGCTACTATGCGTATGTAACGAGCAAGTTCGCTAATACCCTGATAGTTGTTGACATTGACCCGAACAACAACGGCGACGCAAAAGACGCAAAAGTTGTAGGAAGGTTGTTGCTTGAAGCGACGGATGACACAAAGACAGATGACGACATCAGTGGATATTCTGGAATGGGCGGTCAAGGAGTACTACCGGTGCCGCTGGTTTACAACGGCTGGGTGCAAAATCTACCGCAAGTATGGAAGGACAAACTGACAAACAGTCAACTAAATCCAATAGGCTGAAGCGATGAACGGCTTGGGCGAGATGTGCCCAAGTCTTTTTCTTCTTTTTTGACCAATGGCCGAGCAGTGATCTGAGCTATCTCTCCCTTCAATTCGCCAAAT
Source organism: Nitrososphaera sp. (assembly GCA_025449675.1). Taxonomy (GTDB): domain Archaea; phylum Thermoproteota; class Nitrososphaeria; order Nitrososphaerales; family Nitrososphaeraceae; genus Nitrososphaera. The sequence goes on from JANWIX010000123.1 coordinate 9,609, forward strand.
ACTTTTCGAGACCGTGCTGCCCTTGTAAACTAGCTGTTTGTCACGGATATCGATTGGACCGCGCTTGCTCTGCCTGACTGAACGTTTATTGTCACTGCCAGTCCGCTGTCGGCGCTCTTGATGCCCGCTGGGTTTTCCAGATAAATGAACACCGCTCTGCCTGACTCCAGAGCTACAGGACCCGAGGCCTGAAGGAAGCGATCCCCGTCGCCATCACCATTTACGTCTATGGCATCGAGAGTCGCGTCGTACCGAAGCTCCTTGTGAATGTTGTATCCAGTCGTTATAGCCGGGTTGTCATTGTAGAACCAGGAAGCTGTAGGTATGGACTGGCCCCTTATGGTGATCCTGTCAATCAGAGCTGCTTTTCCACCCGTGTTCTGCACGACAAAGCCGGCCACCGATGTGTTTCCGTTGGATGCGATCCAGATGTGAGCGTTCAACAATCTAATGACTTCAGATTCATCGGACTGGTCGGCGGCTCTCCCGCCCAAGCCGGACAGTGCGAATATCGCTGCAATTATGGCTACAACGCCTATCCCGGCGCCGATTGCAAAGCCTTTTCGGGTTCCCTTCTTACCCCTCCTTTCTGGCTCTGCCATGACAAATGCCAGATTTAGGTTTGATATAAGTATTCCTTCAATTGGATAAATAGCTAAGGTTTCTCTCTTGACTACTCAATATTGAAGATCGTTGCCTTCAGAGGGAAGTCAGATCGATAAACCAAGTTTAAAAATTGATGTGAGGAGTTATTGCAATGGTTGAAATTCTATACCAGGACTTGAGCAAGAATTCAGATCCGAATTATTTCTACGTCGGCATACCAAAAGACTGGAGTGGCGGCAGCGACAAAGAAGTTACGGTAATAGTGGACGACGTTGTCGTTGTTGTTCCGCAGACAATCGCAGGCGCAACGGGCGAACTAATAGTCCTCAGGCTGCTGGAGGCAATGATGGCCGGAGACGTCATCGACGCAGGAGACATTCAGAAGGCCATAGAGCACATTCTATAATTACGGGTAGATCTGCTCTCCAGTGTACCTGTCCACTATTTTGATGGCCTTGGTAGGACAGTTGTGCGCGGCGGCAAGGAGTGTTTCGAAATCCGCTCCAATCTCGGACTCGACTTTTGCCTTGGGGTTTATCATCTTGTTCTTGTCGAGCAAGAATACTCTTGGGGCAATCCTTTCGCAGGTCCCGTATGCCATGCAAAGCGAAGGCTCCACGCTGACGTGAAATCTCCCCTTTGGAAGATCCAGAAACTGCGTTATAGTAGCTTGAGCGTAATTGCGCGCTCTGACATCATCGCGGCTGAAATCAAACTCGTTGCCAGGAGACGGGTTCGGTCGAGCTTGTGCAGAATGATACACTTGTTCCTCTGCATTCGGTGGACCGTTTTCGTAATACATGCCATCGTATTCTTTTCTTTTGGTCTCATCCGACAAGATCTCAAACGCCCTGTTGATACTCTTGATCATGTCTTCGGCAAAAGATGAATTGTTTCTGTCAGGGTGGTACTTTCTTGCAAGGCGCCTGTACGCTCTCTTGATTTCATGGTAGCTCGCATTTTCAGATACGCCGAGCACAGCATAGTATCCCTTTGCGTCCATCCGACTGACTAAAAGTAGTGAACGGCTTTGGTTACTTATTCCTTTAGAATTATTTCAAATTACACATTCGAGAGTACGGGATTGCCTGCAAAATGTGTACCAGTCGTCCGCGACTTGGACGACTTGCATTTGAGACGGAACGGGTGCTTGTTTCTACAGACGCACTAGATCATCTACGGGAGTAACTACGACCACTGCCCCGCTATCTCCGCCAAGTGCGTTTTTCATCACATTAGTCACTTCCACAACGCTATCAGCCTTGACTACCGTGGCGACAATTTTTCTTGTGGTATACGCTAGATCTATGGTACCCATTCCTCTGCCAGAGGTGACCCTTTCCTTCTCTTTCCCTGCTCCCTTTACATCATATAATGTGGCTTCGAGGCCCAATCCCCTGAGCGCTGAGATGATCGCATCAACCTTTTCAGGCTTTAGAAGGACTGCAAGCCGCTTCATGGAAGTTCTTGACTTGGTGCCGGGTTTTTCCGTGTATGTAACTTCGAATGGTAAGTTCGATTTTTCTTTACCCATGCTCTAAGGTTCTTGGCAGGTTCTAGAAAAGGATTATGATTAGATCTGCCCGGCCGGCGAAGGCTTGGCCCCTAAAGCTTAAAGATATTGCAGGAATCATTCATTGATCGCCCTTAACTTGCTACACCGACCTGAAACCTATATGCTGAAGGGCTGCAAAATCTCCCAAGTGGTAAGACCCTTCGAGAAAAGGCCTGTAAGCCTGAGTACAAAAAAGTCCCCAGGACTTTGCATTGTCTGCTCGGCGACAGCGACAACTGAAGCATTATTCAAGGTGGAGAATGTAACTGTGGTCCAAAGATACTGTGACAAATGCCTGCCAAAAGCTGATTACAAGCTCAGCTCGCGTTAGTGTCGGGTAACGCTTCATCCGTAATTATGTAGTGCATGATTCGAAAAAGATTCTGATGGTACATTCGTAGAATGCACTACAGTCCTTTTATCTGCCGCTAGACTCAGCACATCCGATGAACAATCTCAAGCTGAGAAATATCAGATTGTTAGTAGTCGCTGCAGGAATTGCAGCGATAGGAGCCGTGTATGGCAGCTCTGTTTTTGCAAGCCACAGCTTTGAACTGGGTGTTGCGGGTTCAAACATCCCACAAAATACTCATGTCAGGCTGGACGGTCTGACGTTGCCGCCGGGCGGCGTACTACCACTGTATGATGCAAGCCCCAATTTTGTCGCAGGACATTTCCTGATGAGGGCTCCATGCGATGAGAATCACGTACCAACGATAACCGTGATTGCGGGTCATATTGACGAACATATGCATAGGACCTTCGTAGACAAGGTGCCTTTGTACTACATTGACCATGCTTCTACGGCAGGCAGCTGTGTATGGCACGCACACACTCCGGATCCCCTCAATGGAGGAGCTCCGAGAGTCACTGACATTGACCTGATTAACCTGTCGGGGTCAGACGTGACGTTCAATCCAGGCGACGCAGTTGACATCAACATTCAGAGAGCCCTTGGAAGCATGCAAAGCTCTCCTTATGAGGAGATGCAGCTGCCAGGAGAGCTGACACATGGCAACACGGTCTACGACCTAAATGACGACAACCCAGACAACGACGGGTTCGGCTTCATAGAAGAAGGAGGCGAGGAATAATGACAAATCATTCCGCAGCTAGCAGGAATGTACTCACTTTCGCGGTGGCGGCCGGATTGCTGACCGTCTTGATAGGCTCTGCACTGCCAATGCAAGCGTTCGGACACGCCTTGAGCATCGAATCAATCAATGTAGACGGAGTGGGTGAGCGCGGGATATTTATCGTAATAGGTCACACCAGTGAACCAACATTTGGCGCCTTTCCAGGAATACACGACGGAAAGCACAACGTGGAAGTATTTCTGGAAGACCTTGACACCGCACTTCCGCTGGCTGGATCCAGCCTGAAAATAGACAAGTTCTATTTTGAAGACATCAATTCCTTCAACAATGCCGATTCGGTGGAGGATGCCGATGAAAAGGAGAAAGGCGTATCGCTGAGCGGAGTATTTGGCGACCCTGGTCACTACATCACAAGGCAGGTAACGGACGACGGAATCTATGGGTACAGGCTTTATGGAACTGTGAATTACTTTTCAGTCGCAGAGCTGGAAATCGACACCACCGTATTTTGCACGGAAGGCGGAGAAGGTGGAGGCGGTGCTGACACGTCCAAGTTCAACTCACCTGGATGGTTCGGAGCCTACGGATGCCATGCTGACATCGAAAACATCTTCTTCCCTGAAGACCTGAAAAATGTCAAGGATGATGGCAGCAATGGAGGTGGAGGCGGAGGAGGTGACAAAGCTACAATTACAGTCGAATCTGAACTTGCAGATGGAAGCGAATTTAAAAAGTATGTCGCAATATCCGACGAAACAGGCAAGACTGTTAAGAAGGGCTTTACTCCAGTCGAGTTCGAAGGCAAGGTCGGGGAAGACTATACAATCGAAGTCCGTTTCCAGGGGTCACCCCAATTCGATCATTGGGAGGACGGCTCTGAGACGCGAAAACGCACGATAACACTGCAAGAGGATATAACACTTTTGGCAACATATGGAAACGATGTTGAAAGCGAACCTGAAAAGTCAGAGACAGACTCGAACACCACTGCAGTAGCCTCATCCTACACAGGACAAATCCAACAAGCTTCTTTCCCGAGTGGCGCAGCCACAACTTCATCGACAATGAGTGTTGCATCAAGCCAGGCGGCTCAGACTCCGGCTCCAGCAATCGGAATGGAATACCTGAGTTTCATTGTCTCTGCTGCAGTTGTAGGGAGCATCGTAGGAATAAAGAGAATCCGTAGCAACAGAAGCGATTAGTCTAATTGAGAAGAGCGTCCTTCTCCTCTTTTTTCGCATTAGCCCAACAGTAACGCACGTTGTATAGTGAATCACATGTTGTCGCGAGGTGAGTTTTCAGTGACGAGCCACGCAACGAACAAGAATGTGGCATTGATGTCTATCTCTTGAATCTCAGCTGGCCCTGTCTAATGGAATGCACAATATTCTCGTATTTTGTGAACCTATACCCGTTCTTCTTGAGGGCTGCTATGAGTATGTTATACTCATTTGTAATCCGTACAAACTTTCTATTGCAGTTAAAATGGAAAATTCCGCCTCTTGCGCTGACCACTATGGTCTTGGACCTGCCATGAATGGTCTTACCGCACAAATTGCATGTTTCCTTTTGTTTCATGCGATATTAGGTGCCCGCTCTTTATGCATAAACGATATTGTGTAATATCATTTCACACCTAGGTCTCATGCGGATCTAGAGCGACCAAATGCTCAAAAGGGGATGTAGCCGTCTCATTTCCTGTGCTAGGGCGTGTCTACCGACTCCTCTGATACTACCATAGATGACCAGATTGCATATCACACAGAGATGGAGCACGTCGCGACTGGGGCAGGAGATTTTACAAAAGCAGAGCATCACAAGAAAATGAGAGAAATTCTTAGCTCCATGAAACAATCGGGATCACACAAGACTCCAGAACAAGTAACGGATGAAGACTACAAAGTAGCTCCTACTAGTGCAGATAAGGAGCAGCTGGAATAGCTAAAGGCTCGAAAGGGAATATTCATGAATTGCGACATTACAAGAAAAAGATTGTAATTGCGCTTGTCGAGGGAGACCCATTACGGCTTTCATCACAGACCCGGAATCTGCGCTAACTGGTACCAGCAAATCGGGCAAGGTCTGTCCTCGTCTACAGTCATTAGAAATGTCGCGCTGTCGCCCTCTATTTTAGTGAGGGTGAGTACTATTGTGCAGCCATTACTCGCCTTCTCTCCAATGCGCAAGGTTATCGGAAGACCGCTGTCCATAGCTACAGGATATTCGGGAAAGTTCAAGCCTTCCACGCGGTCAGCGTAAATCTTTTGCACAAGGAGAGGTCCATCCCGCTGACCCTCCCTAAGTGTGACTATTGATTCTCCCTTTGTGTTGTCATCTTGCACCACTATTTCAGATGTCATGACAAGAGTCAATACTCTGGGTTCGACAAAGCTGTCAATCACGAATGTCCTGAGTTGGTACTCGCCGGCCTGTTCCGGCATCCAGGACAAACTTGCGTCAATCCAACCTTTTCCTGATACCGTGCCATTTGACATTGCCAGGAATCGTGTGATGCCCCCATCACCAAGACTTCGGGCCTCCATGATGGCGATGAATTGTCGATCATCGTCAAAGCTATTGTGAAGAGCCATGGACAGTGTGACCTGCTTTCCAACCTGTAGGTTCTCCAACCTCTCGCCTGAAGTACCATCCAGAACCACTGGCCCGGATGCAACGAAGGAATCAGGGGTTCCGATGTCTGCATTCAAGACAATCAACGTGGCGATGTAGTTTGAGGGGTGTATTTGCTCGGTGCTTACTGGATACGGATCTACGCGCGCAAGTTTCACCAGGTAACCTTCAATAGTCGAAACCTCGGTGCTCGAGGAGCCCATCAAGGTAAGTGTGAAGTCGCCAAGACTTTGTCCTGTGGAAGCACGAGAATATTCGATCAGGATGGATACTTGGCCAGCCCATATGCATTGGACATCCGCGGGACACCTAGAGTCCTCAGTCACGTTGACAAAGTGGAAGACCAAGTCCGCAGGTAAAAGGTATGCAGTTTGGTCAACTCCCAGCTTGAAGGGATAGGCTAAGGTTATCTGATTAGTATCTGATGTGGTAGTGAGATCTTGTGCACTCCCGGCGGGAGCGCTAATGAATGCGGATTGGAGGTATAAAGTGACAACTACCAATGTTGCCAGGTATGATTTTGAGCGGACTTTGGCTGGTTTCTTTATTTTCACGTACTGAATATGTGCGGTGGAGGTATTTAGATCTACTATTCAGAACAGCGGTATTTTGGTCAGAAAATCAATCGAAACACCATGCTGAGGCCCATCACATCAAGGCCAAACCAGAGTAAAGCCTCATCCAGCGACCGTCTAGAAGCATTAGAGGATTTGACGTGCATGCGCAGAAAAAGTTACACAGCTTCGATTAACGATTTCAGTCATAGATGTTTAGTGATTGTTGGGCTTGAGCGCAACTAACTCTTCTTGGAATAGCCTGTAATACGCTCGTACTGGAGTCGAAACAGGTCTATTACATTGTGAACGTCCTCATGACCATTAATGTAATAGCTAATCCATCCAGACTCTGGCAAAACGTGATGTGGGAAAGCCCGGCCCTCTCCGATTAGTTTTCTGGCGGCATCTTTTGGAAATGGTAGATCTGCCAGTTCATCCCCGTGCAGATGTCCCATTTCCCTGCCATTGACGCGAAATTCTGTTCCACCGAACCTGTGGAGTTGCGAAGTGACGCCTGGCCAGCTCATCAAGCTTTGTTTGATTCTTTCAAAGATTCCCAAATCTGACGCGGTACTTGATTCAGAAGCCACGATGATTATATGCCGTACAGCGTATTTAAGAATAGTAGTAATTTACTACCAAGTTAGTAGCGGGAAAATTATCGATCTACTTTCGCACAATGGACTCGCGCATTCACGTTTATTCACGGGGGAGCCTATTCGCCCTACTGCGTGCCTCTAACGATCCTTATCATGAAAATGGGCTTCTTGCCGTCTCGCCAGTATGCGTGCTTTGTGATCTGTATTGTGCGTATTTCATTGTCGTCAAAATAATGAGTGTACGAGCTCTTGTCAGTTGCAAATAAATCATAATCGTTCTCTTTGCAAAAGGTTGCGATCTTGCCATCAGAGTCTAGCCATTGAAAGTCTCCGTTCTTGCCAGCGTAAATGATTTTTTCGTATCCAAGTAGACTGCCTCGGTTATCATTAATTACCCAACCGTGTATTTCTTCGGTTATTACTCCTGTGCGTGCCACGTCATACGCGTGATTAAAACTGCATTTATCTGTCTCTGTAGTCACACAACAAATATCTTGACGCCACGCATGTCTATCTCGATGCGTCTACCATTGCCATGAAAACCCCGTTTTCTATTGACGATTTGACAGTTCTTGATTCCGGGAATGATCCTCAATTAAGATGCGAGCCAAATCTTCATATCGTATGGGTTTTTTTATGAAACACTTCGGATCAAGGCTCGGAAACATTGTCTTTGCCTCCTTCTCGTAAATATCGAATGCGGTTAGGAAGAAAACTCTTATCCTTTCGTCTTTTTCTCTTAGCTTACGATATAACTGGAAACCATTGATCGTTGGCATCCGGATATCCGTTATGACGAAATCAAAGGAGCCGGGCTTGAAGTGCTCCAATGCTTCAGCCGGGTCTGTAAACCCATGGACTTCTAATCCTTTGAGCGTCAAGCCACGTGTCAGAACCGAAACAATGTCTCTCTCATCATCAATGACCATAACACGAAGAGGTCGGCTTGCCAGCTAGTTCACCACAATTACTTTGCGCGTACTCCACTTTGCATGATGTTTTTCCTATCAACTGCATCGTGCTCCAGGTCAAGAGGAAAGGCGATGTAAAAAGTTGTACCACTTCCACTCCTGTTGTCTTCTACCCATATTCTGCCTCCATGCGCTTCCATGATTTTCTTTGAAAGATAAAGGCCAAGTCCGGTTCCTCCATTTGACTTTGACGCAAATTTTTCAAATAATCGACTTCGTATTTCTGGATCTATACCCTGCCCTGGATCGCGTACGTGAATAATTATTTCATCATCATATATCCCAGCGCCGACAAGAATTTGTCCTTCTTCAGTGAACCTGAATGCGTTGTCGATTAGATTGAAGAGAGTCTGGCCTATTTTGGCAGGATCACAATGGGCCTTGAAACTCGAACGTTGACGGTTTTTGTCGAGATCAGATGCAAAGACGATCATGAGATTTGACTTTTGGCCTGAATGGCTTTTTTCAACATCCACAATCGCATTTCGGATGAGTGAATCTAGGTCGACTGCCTCCAGACGAAGGTCAAATGTGCCGCTATCAATCCTGCTGACCTGCAAAACGTCTTCAGATAATTTCAACAATCTCATTGCATTGCGGACGATCAGCCGCGACTCCGAGCTTAGTTCATTGTAAAGCGCGTCCCCAAGCTGGTCTTTATGCAGCCCGATTTTGTCATTTAGTAACTCTGCGCCTGAAATAATAGGCATGATAGGATTTCGCAGCTCGTGGGCAGCGATATTTACGAATTCGTCCTTGATCTTGTCTGATTCCCTAGCTTTCTCGTACAAGTCGGTCTCCCTCCAGAAACTCTCAAAAATAGTGACCGACGGCATTACTGTTGCACTGCTATGCGACAATATGCCAAGCCCCACTGCATCTCTGAACTGTGCTTTCGAATCGTCCTTCGTCTCTACAATCAAAGACGTCTTCCTATCGACAATGAGCATCTTGAATTTTGATTCGGTGGGAGTTTCAATACGTCTTACAACGACACCGCTTGCCCTCAGGATGTCAAGTCTGCCTTTAATGTAATCATCCTCTGCCGAAAGTATTCTGATCTTGACGCCCCGCAGAACAGCATTTTTCAGCTCATCCATCACTCCTATCGCATGCTCTCTCTGGACGGCATTGACGGTGGGAAAAACGAGAAGAATCTCTGAGGTAGACGTCCTGATCAAGTTCAGGTATTGATGTCTTATCCGATCTGGAATAGAAATGACTTGAATTGCAGCCTGCCTAATATTAGATGACGATTTGCTTCCCCTCTAAAGCAGAGCTGCCCAAGGCTACTCTTGTGTGCTTACATTTGTTAATAAAGATGGATGATAAAATCTACTATAACTATCTGGCAAAGATAGCTGCTGATGCAGCGTTGAACCTCTCTTTCTTCCTAAACCTCAGGTGTTTGGAACTGAATTTGCGTCGTGTTTGTGTTCATGATACTTGCCTTCGCACGGCATCAAAGAAAATATAGAGGAGCACAATGATTTCGAATTTTCCAACGATCATGTTAACTATTAGGATGGATTTTGAAGGCAGATCCAAGTCCACCGATGTCAGCCCTAGAGACAGGCCCGTGGTCGTGAGCGCAGATGTAGCCTCAAATGTTGTATCAAGCAGCGGCCTGTCATTGAGATAGCTCAGCGCATAGCCCGTCACCAAGGATAGTGACACAAACAAGGCTATGACAAGAAGCGACCCCTTCACGATCTTGCTATCTGAAAGTGCCATCGCCTTGTCGTCTTCCGCTTCCAGCTGCCTGCTCCTGTAGCGAAGCTCGGCCGTTCTGTCCCTTGAGGTTTGAAAGGGCGTGAACGCCACCAGTTCGGACATCTCGTCATCGCGTTTCTTTTTCTTTCTTCTTTTGCTCGCTGCCGCTTTCTGCAATAAGATAAGAAGCCTTCCGATCTTTATCCCTCCTGCCGCAGAGTACGCGCACCCACCTACCAGCATTATTATTACCAATAGAATCTTGGCCTGAAACGACAGTGCTCCTACGTCAAAAAATTGAAATCCAGTGTTCGTCGAGGCGCTTACGGTATGAAAAGAAGACGTGATCCAGTCAAGTCCTGTTACCGTCATCAGAATGTAAGAGGCAATTCCCAAAAGCACGAAATACACAAACACTTCAACTCCAAGCATCCTTGTCCGGAGCGTCTTGCTGTACAGAGAATAGTGGAAGGCAAAAGGCAGAGCTGAGATTATCATCCCAACCATGAGGACAAAAAGGTAATTAGCATTTGAAAGTGATAGAAATGATGAACTCGGAACGAACCCACCTCCTGTAATCGCCGCTATTAGTATCGACGCATCTGCGACAATGTCTCGTTGGCCTATGACATAGAAAATAATTGTGAGGATGACGAGGTACGTGGTAAATATGATACTCACAGTAACTAGAAGTTGCTTGAATTGAAGCGTGCCGCTGCTTAGCAGACCGCGCATGGAGCTCAGCTTTTTCTCCGGATAAAAGAGTAGCATCACAAGGTACACGAAGGAAAGCCCTCCCACCCAGTGGGTGTAGGAGCGATAGAAATTGAACGTCTGCGACAGTTCTTCCGGTGTGGTGATGGTCGAGAGTCCGGTGGTAGTAAAGCCGGATGCGCTTTCAAATAGACTGTTCGTGAAGAGCATGATGGGATCGCCTTCAGTTTGAAACGGGTTAACGTAGATGTAGGGAATGCTGCCGAACAGGCTGAGCAGTACAAATCCGGATACCACAATAATCGAGGATTCCTTGAGGCTGAGTGGGCTCTTCTCCCCCAGGGCACTGAAAATAAACCCGGTGCCAAACAAGCCTACTACTGTTAGATAGATGGCGGCAACTGGCCCTGTCTCGCCCAATAATGTCCCGAGGAATGCGGGTGCAACCATCAGGATCCCGGCGAACTGCAGTATGAAGCCAAGGTTTGCAAGAATTGGCTTGTACCGGTCTCTTACAGACGATCTGTATTGTCGAAACGTCCTCTCTATTACCGACGTCCTTATCGCATCAGCGAGGCTCTTCTGGGTTACTAGGCCGATGATGCCATTGTTATCACGGACGGGAATGCGCTTCACCGCGTTTACTCTCATGAGCTGCAGCGCTTCTCTTACAGGGGTATTCGCGGAAATGGTGACTATTGGCGAGCTCATTACTTTTCTTAGCAGCACGTTGTCAGAGTCTTCTCCCTTGGATACAACTTGATCAAGAATGTCGCTGTCAGTTGCTATCCCCACGGGGGCGCCGTTGTCAAGAACTATTATCACTTCGGCCCTCTTGGCCTGCATTTGCTCTACTGCACTGGCTACATCTGCTTCACCGTCTACCAGAACGAATTGTGTGTTCATGTACGATGACGCAGGCCTCTCGAGAGGGTCAACCACTGTTCTCAGACTTTCTACAAGTCACGGTCAAGCATTGTTAATATCCTTTGGGGAATTCATTTTCGGGGCGGAACAGGCATTCTGGACAATAGTTCCATAGTATTAGGTTCAGCCCGCAAAACAATGAAATACAGACAAAAGCACGTAGTAAGTCCTCTATATTTCTTGACCCTGTACGTCTTGCCTGCAGTCCCATACATTGTTATAAATTGATTCTTCGTTCTCTCAAGCATGACTAGTACAAGAATCGTATCTATCTTGACGTTCGTAGCACTGGCCCTTGTCGCTACACCGCTAGCACTTGCGGGAAGTGCCTTTGCTGCCCCAAATACCAAAGTCAGAGCAATCCAAGATGGTGTTTCGCTGGATGAATCCGTCGAAGGGAATCTCGTAAGTGACATTGACTGTGTCGCAGGAATCGAAGGTTCTGGCACAGCCGATGAAGTAAAGTGTTACCTTGTTCCTGATGGAATTGCAACACCAGATTACGCCACAACTCCGATCCCACCACAAACAAGTACCACTGAAGAAACATGTCCAACTGGCGTCGGCTTTACTAGTGGATACAAATGCTTTACAACCACTTTCGACAGCTCTAACTTCAGCAACGGACACTGGAGGTTTGTCGCAGAGTACTACTTGAATGGTCAGCTCGTTGACATCAAGGGAAGCAACGTTTGGACTAACCACTCGTTCTTCGTACTTCCAGAATCTCCAATAGGCATACTAGCCCTAGTAGCAAGCTCGCTTGCAGCACTTGGCGGGTTCATGTTCCTGAAGAAAAGAAGCGTAGGACAGATGCCAGTCTAGACGCAACAAAAAGTTTCCTTTCGGACAAGTTCCGAATGGAATTCCCTCTTTCATTTGCCCATGGTGCAGTAGGAATGGTTTCTCTTTGCATGACTGCAAGCACCAAAACCAAAAAGCGCCACGATTGAAAATTGCCTTGTCTGCGACATATGAAATGAGAGGGTCGTGCTTGTTGACGGGATGCTCAGAGTTAGACTGGCTCTAAATCCTTATTCTATTGCTTCGATATCTTGAATCTTGAGCTCTTCCCATATGGAAAGCAATGACTTTGAGAGCGCCTCGTCCTTCACTTGATCTTCAACCTGCTTGCCTCCAGCTGTTATTAGGATTTTGTTATCGATGGACTCTATGTCAAAGAGCGACGCGAACATCGTGAAAGGACTTCCAA
>JANWIX010000124.1 GCA_025449675.1 Nitrososphaera sp.
ATTACGTTCATCCGAAAGCTCTTGCTCGAGGTCATGTAGCTCAGCCTGGTCAGAGCGGCTGACTTGTAGACTCGTATGCGTCAAGAAATCAGCAGGTCGTGGGTCCGAATCCCACCATGACCTTCATGGTCATATGCATGTGAGGTTTTCTTAGTGTGGGTCGGGCAAAGTCGCCCACCAAACTTATTACAAGTCAAGTGAATTGTTAATAATAATCGTTAGCCGTCTAGTCAGAGAACCTAAAAGATTGTTAGCTAACAGTCGAAGTATCAATGTTGTATGTCAATTAGTATTACGTACTCAAATTAAGCAGTAATCGGCCCAGAGCAAAGACTATTGCTGCAAGCCCAAGTAGATCGATTTGGCCCTGTAGCCGTCAGAACTGTATTAGCCGCATTGGGTGACGACCTGTTCAGTGTACTACGACAAAGACTTTACGACGATTACCACATTACATTGACAGACGATTCACTATTCACACTCGAAGAATTACAAATAGCGCTACAAAGATTGCTAGGCGATAGTGCGGTACTTCTAATGAGAGAAATAAAGAACGAAATACTCAATCTCGAATTTGCGAAGAACTAAATTTACAGATAGGGTTATTGCACTCATCTTCGTTCTATTGTCAAAATGCCAGCGAATATAGGGTCAGCGTGGCATGGCAGATTGTTGCTAGGTTCGTACCAATTGCAAGTATCTGGGCGTTCTACCGAATCAAGAAATTGCAAAGATATTTGCTCTATGTCTTCGTACCATCATTCTTCGCCACTGCATGGGTTGTTGGTTTTGCGCTAGCCCCCCTTCTTGCTCTGACAACGGCTTCAGTAGTTTATTATCAAGTTGCGCTCGGTTATTTTCTCTTTAACAGCCCTGCTTACCTTGCGGTCTACTTGATCGTCTTTGGGCTGCATACATTCTCAATCTATTTGATAATAATCTGGTCGAGGCAACATAATCGCACTTTTGACATGCCTACGGCAAGCCCAGAACCGCCGCAATAGTATACTAGCGTAATTGCGCGCTCGCTAATTCGCGTATCTGCCAGTGAATTTCTTGCATAACAAGATTAGTCGAACTTTCGCCAAGCATTGTTTCTAATGCTACCTGCAAGTCTTCTAGCGTGAAAGAATTATCGTGTAGCTCTATGTCGAACTCGCGCTGCAAATGATCTTTCAAGACGTTAAACAATGGCTCACCTAGCGTGAAAAGTACAGAATTGACAGCTCTAGTCTTGTACGTCTCGATCTGCGCCTTAGACACGTAACTACAACAAACACGACGCGGCACATAAGACTTGTGTCATTTCTATGCCATGCCTACCTTCTGAACCTGCCCACACGTCAATTGCCGTAAAGTACTTGATAGCCCGTAATCAGCTAACTTTCTCTCCATATTGCGCGCGTGCGAGCCAGGATCACAAATCCGATCAGGTACGCTGCCTGAACAGCAAAGCCAAAGCCAAGAGACCAGTCCGCGGGTATCGGCGTTTCGCCAATTATGTACTGCAACATGAGCGACGCGTGCGTCGTAGGAAGAGCGTAAGCAAGTGGACGAAGAGCATCAGGAACAATGTCGATACTATAGAACACAGGAGGCAGAACCGCAAGCACCACGTTTACGAATGATATTATCTGCGTCGCATTTCGCATGTGGAGCATATGGGATGACAGGAAAAATCCCATGGACGACATTGAACCCCATATCAGGAGTATTGTCGCGATCAGCAGCGGAATGCTCAACAATGAGCCACCAAAAGAAACCACTAGCCCAGCCAGAACAATGAGTGCTGGCAAGCCAAATAGGAGCTCTGACAAAGCCAGCCCCATCATGTATGTAAGCGGTGAAACCGGCGACGCAACGAAAACGTCCTGGATTTTGTATTCAGTTTTGTAGAAGGAAATGTCCTGGCCAAGCGCAAGCCCATAGCCCACGAGCGCCATTACGAGGCTTCCTGCAACTGCAAAATGAACAGCTGCGCCATCAGTTGCGACATAGAGCACGAAGAGAAGCGAGAATGGACTTATTGCCGTGAACACCAATGAAATGGGATTCCTTCTCAGCCAGAGTATTCCCGTCATGTAGGCAATCAAGAACGCCTGTCGCACCGGTAGCATTCGCCTAGAGGACAAAACTCCTCTAGTTTCTTTCATTCTGGCCAACTCCATTGGTGTCACCCTTGTCGATTGTCTGCCCGATAAGGTGCACAAACACATCGTCAAGTGTGACAGGCGAAACGGTGAATGAAACGTTATGCCGGATCGCAAGTTCGGAAAGCTCGCGGGCGGCCGACTCAAATGTAAACACTCGCAACATGCCACCCCCGGTGTCCACCACAGAACCGTACGAGCTTAGTGAATTCACGTCAAGGCCGTCCTTGGAAACGTCAACCCGCATATTTTGGGGAATGATTCTGCGTAATTCCTGAATCGTACCTTCGGCCACTATCTTTCCTTTGTCTATTATCACGATATAGTCGGAAAGAATTTCTGCTTCGTCCATGTAGTGTGTTGTTAGAAGGATTGAGCCGCCATTGCTCTTCCACTGTTTTATCGCTGACCATACTTGCCTTCTCGAAACTGGATCAAGTCCTATCGTGGGTTCATCCAGGAACAGCAGCTGCGCCTTGGTAGCCATTGCCATTGCCACTAGGATTTTTTGTTTCATCCCTCCAGATAGGTTCATGGCGGGCCTGTTGCGCGCTTCATAGAGCTCTAGTTTTCGCAGAATGTCTTCTGTCTTTTCCCTTGCAGATGAACTTCCTTCGCCTCTAATCTTGAGCCAATTATACACGTGATCCCAGGGCGTCAAAGCTCTGAGTGGCCTGCCTTCCTGAGGAACTATGGAAACAAGGTTTCTGATCTCGCTGGCATTTTGCAGTATATCATGACCAAGGACCTTGATTGTGCCAGAAGAGGGCGTCAGCTGCGTTGCGCATATCCTGACAAAGGTAGTCTTGCCTGCGCCGTTTCTGCCCAAGAGGGTGAACACCTTGCCAGATTCTACCTTTAGTGAAATGTCCGACAAGGCCAGCATCCTCGACCCCTTGTATTTTTTTGTTACACCTACTGCATCGATTGCCAGCACTCTGTATCATAGGGATGAACGCCTCTAATGTAGATTTTTGGGTCTGCGAGCAGTGGAACCAAACTACGGTGTTAGGTTGCTCCATTGTGAGCAAGGTCGTTATTGGCGGATCCCAAACCTTAGATATGCAAATAAGTCCCTGCTGCTACAAGGTATATAGTCGATGAAAAGGGAATTCGTAGTCGCCAAGATTGAAGCATCCTCGGACGGTAGTCCATACGTATATGCTACATTTAATGATCCCAAGGAATACAAGGCAGACAAGCCTAACATGACTCCGTTTGGCTCCAACGTGGCCGCGTTCAGTTCTATAGAGGATCTCATGAAGAATATGCCCAAGGTCATGGCCAACATGCCGGGCATGAACTCTGGTCTGACGGATACTCCAACCATAAAACTATCGATGCGAGAATATCAAGACATGGGCATCAAAGTAGGCGATAAGGTCTACATAGAGATCCAAAAGGCAGAAAGCAGCGGCGTATGAGTTCGATTGTTGTACTAGATGGAACACTTTAATTTAAATACACAAAGGGCGCAATACTGCCTGTTTGGAGCAGCAGAAGAATAAGATCCGCGCAGAGATAAAACTCCCGTTCATTCTTATTCACACACCCTTTGGGCTAGATTTCTTTGACAAAGTCGCCAAATGGCGTGCCGCAAAAGTATATGCTGACTTTAACACTTACTTTATGCCAGCTATCACGGCTCTCGCGATATTTCTGATCGTCGGTTCGCTTCTTGTGATGTTCTCGAATGCGGATGCACGGGCAGGTGTGGCATCGGTTGGATGGCAGGCCAACCTCCTCATACCGGGACTGAACCCTTATCTGCCGATAACTTATGGCTGGATAGCGCTCATTGTCACGATAATAATTCATGAAGCCGGTCACGGCGTAGTTGCCCGCGTATACAACATCAGAGTAGATTCTACTGGTATCGTGCTGTTCCTGGGCCTGCCGGTGGGAGCATTCGTGAATATCGAGCGTGAAGAGCTGAACAAGACGACTTTGAAACGAAAGAGCGCCGTCCTGACCGCAGGTCCGCTTAACAACATGATCCTGGCAGGAGCCTCGCTGCTTGCGCTCTACTTCATAATCTCTACTCTTACGCCACTTCCACCTGACCCGAACTCTCCGCAATTCGGCGTGATGGTCGTCAATGTGAATCAACCGTCGCTTGCAGCGTCGGTGGGCATCGTCCCGGGTTCCATCATACAGTACGTTGCGGGAAGCGAGATAAGAGCTCTGGAGAATCTGAGTTCTACCTTGAGGGACAACCTCGGACGGACAGTCGACATCACATGGCTTACACAGGATGGCGAAACAGTTACTCGGCAGGTTGCCATTCCCCTCGAGCCAGTTGGACCTATTCTGGGAGTTGGAGTCACGACCGTTTCTCCTGATCCACAGGCAGTGCTAGACAGGTACAAGGGGGCGTTTGGAACAAACCCGCTTGCTCTACTACTCCCTCCTACGATGCAGCAAGGAGCTGTGCCGTACTCTGACCTAATGGCGCCGAAGTACACGTCGAGTGTATTTGGCGCTGCGTTTGCTCCACTAGCCAACATGCTCTTCTGGCTCTGGTTCATCAACTTTAACGTCGGGATATTCAATGCGCTTCCCATTGGACCACTCGATGGCGGTCAGCTTTATGGTTCGTTGATTGAGAAAAGATCAAAGTCCAAGGCACTCGCAAAGAACGCGAACATGCTTTTGACTCTTGCCATGACTGCAATAGTAGTTGCCACGCTGGTCCTGCCCCACGTGAATCTGCCCTTCTGAGCTTCGAAGCTGCATCAAGACTTGCCAGAACCGCTCAGCAGGTTGTGTTGCCATAACTACAAAACAGAGTTATTTTAGAATCCATCGTTGAGGACTTGTCTGAAGTTGGATCGCAACGTTGCGCTCCGACAAGACATGCAGACAGTAGAATACTTCAATACGGTTTATTCCCGCTGCTTGAGCTATCTCATCCGCAGTTGAAGCTTGACGATGTTTCAAAAATTCTATCACCATTCCAATTTCTCGCTCTGGATAGTCAGGCAAGATCGTTCGTTGTTTGGGAGCCTCTAAGAGATAAGCTATTTGGGTCATCAGGTCATTACCCGCGACTTTACAGCGAGAAATGTCACCCGTCAACTTTACAGAACCTCCCAACATTATGCTTTTATAATGGATATGCGGATATTGCTGCAGCTTATCGCTGGCTTGTGCCGTGGCAAATTTCTGACTTAATCTCAAGCACATGGCATGACATTGGTATAGCTAGAACGAAATGCAATGAGAGAATTAGAACGAAAGGAGGAAGTTGCTGAATCTAAACAACCTCAGCAAGTGGCGACTTCAAAGCGCCTCAGGAACGAGAGGCCGATGGAATTTGACCCAAGCATAATGAAGGTCACCAAGGATAGCGAGGATGCAGTTGGAAAGCTGATACTCCAGTCAATTCCTTCGGAATCCCAGATCACCCTCGTCAGGTTCGAAGGGCCGAATATCGCGCTCTATACAAAAAACGCGAAGTTCGCATTGACAGAGCTAACGTACTATCTGTCGGCACTTTCAAAGACTTTGAAAAAGAGATTCATAATAAGGACCGACCCATCCGTTAGGCTGCCTGAGGAGCAGACGCGGCAGGCCGTGGTAAAGTTGCTTCCAAAGGATGTTTTGGTATCCGCAGTTTTCTGCGACGACGCGAGTGGAGAGGTGGTGCTAGAAGTCAGCAGGCCAGAGTCTATAGACCCAAACATGATAGTTGAAATTGCGCGGTCTACCGGTTGGATAGCACATACCAGACGTTCTCCCCATATTCCGTCTTCTAGCATCAACATCATTCATTCCACCCTGAAAAATTCAGCCAGGGAGAGAACCGATTTTCTGCAAAAACTGGGCAAGAGAATATTCAGAGGTCCGCTCGTTGTAGGAAGCAACGGAAATGGCGCTTCCCATCAACATTCTGGACCGATGCCAGCATCCGGCAAGCCACAGTCATGGTCCACAAACAAGGAGGAAGTGATGCTCTTTTGCCTTGGCGGTGTAAAGCAGGTCGGACGCTCGTGCTTTATCGTGGTTACCCCGGAGAGCAAGGTGATGCTTGACTGCGGCATCAACCCCGGAGAGATGTCTGGACTTGATGCATATCCAAGGCTCGACTGGCTGAATTTCGACTTTGACGACCTGGATGCCGTAGTAATATCCCACGCTCACATTGACCATCAGGGATTCTTGCCTACGCTGTTCAAGTACGGCTACAAGGGGCCGGTATACTGCACGGAGCCGACTCTACCTCTCATGACGCTTTTGCAGAACGACTCGGTCAAGATAGCAGACAGCAACGGTACCTACCTGCCATTTTCGGTAAGGGATGTTAATGAAGTCATAAAGTATTGCATCACCCTTCCCTACGGCAAGCCCACGGATATTTCCCCGGATATCACGATAACACTCAACAATGCAGGTCACATAATGGGAAGTGCCACCGTGCACCTGAATATCTCCGGCGCGCACAACATCCTCTATTCTGGCGACTACAAGTACGCCAGGACGCAGCTGCTAGATAGCGCGGTCTCTATGTACCCTAGAGTTGAAACTCTCATCACGGAAAGCACTTATGGCAATTCCACGGACATAATGCCCGACCAGCAGCTGGTCTACCGTACGTTTACCGAATCGATAAACAAGACTCTGACAGAAGGCGGCAAGGTGCTAATTCCGGTTCCTGCAGTAGGCAGGGCCCAGGAAATAATGCTTGTCATGGCAAAGGAGATGCACGATGGCCGGCTCATTGAATCGCCGATTTACATAGAAGGCATGATATCCGAAGCAAGTGCCATTCACATGTCCTACGCCCATTATCTGGGGTCAGATGTCCGCAGGTCGGTATCGCAGGGGATCAATCCTTTCCTTTCAGAGTACTTTACTGTCATAAGCGGCGGCAAGAGAGACGAGGTGCTCAACGACGAAAGCCCAGTGATAGTCATGGCCACGTCCGGCATGCTTGAAGGGGGACCTTCAGTCGAATACTTTAAGCAACTCGCCCCAAATCCAAAGAACAAAATAATGTTTGTGTCTTACCAGATCAACGGTACACTTGGTAGGCGAGTCCTTGACGGTGCCATGTCTGAAGTTAGCATGATGGATAAGACCGGAAAAGTAAAGGTGGTGCCTGTCCGCTGCCAGACTCAGAAAATTGACGGCTTTAGCGGACACAGCGACTTTAACCAGATTCTAAGCTTCGTGGCCCGCGTGAAGCCAAAGAGGGTGCTCGTGAACCATGGTGAAAGGACAAAGTCAGAAAATACCGCCAGCGCCATCTATTCACGCCTAAAGATAAGGTCGGCCGTGCCCGATAACAGAGAAATCATTCGCCTGCGCTAGTTTTCGATGGAGCTATTTCCACAGCATTTTTAGCCTTGTAGATACAATACCTTTTGCGCGGACCAATGGCCATAAGGTACAGATGTGTCAATTGCAACATTGTATTGAGCGGCGAGGGTGCCTCCAGGCACTACCTTGCCAATCCGACGCACAAGCTTGAAAAGCTGCCACCGCCCGTAAAGCCAGTAAAAAGCGTCAGATAGTTATTCTCTTATACTTTCAAGGGTAGAAACGACCTGCCATAGCATCGTTCGAATATGCGACTGCATTTGCGGGCTTTGCGTCGCATTGTCCAAAAGGCTGATAGCGTTAGCTGCCCTTACAGACGGGCTGCCGCCTTTGTCATCTTTTAGCGCGGAGAGAACTTCTTTTATCATGTTCCGTATGCTCTTCTGCACGTCATTGTTCTTTGTTATGGAATCTAGAGTCTCAACTGCGCGGGAAAGACGCTCCTGATTTTCCTTCAGTTTGAGTTCTTTTTTCGGTGAATTCAATGCACGCTGTACCTCCGGTTAACGACTCCAGCTAAAGGAGCTAGTTGCTTTTGAATGTTTTTATCGTCATTACATTGGCCCGATGCTTTCAACGGATCTTCCGATCTGGCCCCGAGCTACAAATACCGCAGATTGCTTTCAACACGAGCTGGGAAAGTTTTATAGCTGGCAGGGCTTATACCAAGTGATGGCCAGCGCTGAGCAGTTGAGATGCAATATATGCGGCATGCTACTCGCGTCAGCACAAGTATCGAAGCACGCTGCCACTTCATCGCACGCCTCGCTAAAGTCAAAACTCGTCGCTGATCTTGGCAAAGTTGGCAAGGCCCGCTACGAGGCCGACAGCTCGGTCATCCTGCAATGGAAAGATTCGCTTCGAGCATAGCTATTTCACTACCATTACCGGGCATTTGGCGTGTTGCAAGACCTTGCTTGAAGTGCTACCCAGCACCATTTCTTTGAATCGCCCAAGACCCCTGCTCCCCACAACTATCAGGTCAAAGCCCCCCTTTTGCGCGTAACCGGTTATGCTTGATGCCGCGTCGCCTTCTGCAATGACTGTTTCTATTTTTACTCCACTCTTGTCAGCCACCGCCTTGCACTTGTCAAGGATCTTGGAGGACTCCTTTCTGTAATTTGCCAAAAGTTCGTTGAGCAGCTTTTGCGACTCTACGTATACTGTCGGAGGACTTTCTATGACGTGCATAGCAGTCAGATGAGCGCCCGTGCTTTTCGAGAGGAATAAGGCATGCTCAAAAGCTCGGAAGGCATTCTCCGAGCCGTCCACTGGCACAAGAATCTTTGATAACATGTGTGTATGATATCACGAAGAAGGATAATTTTAATGAAGAGTGAGGTCCTGTGGGAGAAGGAACTGGATAATCATGCTTATCACGTACATGGCAGCAAGCATCATGCCTACCTTTAGGCCAATCGCCTTCCTGAACATCGGTACTAGTGCAATAATTGTGACGACTGTTACAAGAATCACCTGGTATTGAAGAAGCTCGGTTACCGGGATATTAACGTCGAATCCTCCGTGATACATTGCAGCAAAGACTGCGACTGCGAAAAGCAGGGTGTTGTTTAGTATTTTCGATCCGAGCACGTTTGCCACTGCTATCGATGCGCCGGCCGCCCCTTTGCGTGCAAGTAGCATCATAGATATTTTTTCGGGCATTTCGCCGGCTATCGGGCTTATGATGACAGCAAGTACGATTACCGATACGCCTACTTCAAGTGAAAAACCCTGAAGTGAGTCTATGAAGGGTCCGGCGCCGAAAAAGATCCCGGCAGTCCCTGCGGCAAACGGCAGCACCGCCTTGGTCATACCTCCACCGAATCGCGATGCGGGGATACCGTTTGCTACCCCAATGACCTTGTGGTCATCGCTGACTATTTCCTGCTCCCGCTTCTTCGATGCCTTGTTCTCTGCCTTCATTTCAACGAGAGCCATCACGAGGTAGGCTGCAAACATTGCGATGAATATGATTCCGTCAATGTAGTTGTAGCCGTCAATGAACAGTACCGCGCTGATCACAGCGGTGGCTATAAGAAATATCTTGTCGAGCTTGAACGTTGCCACTTCGACCCCTTTCAACGGGGCCTTTGACAGGCGAGTAGTCGCTATGAGCAACATGATCGCAAGTCCAAGGGTCATCATCAGTAGGTTGCTTCCAAGTCCTGCGCCAATTGCCACTGCGTAAGAACCGGCAGCAGCAGCGTATATCACAATCGCGATTTCAGGAAGCGTGGTAGCTACGCTCAAGAGGGTCCGGCCTACGAACTTGGCGCCATATTTTTTTGACAGGTGTTCCGCCCCGTATGAGAGCAGAAAACTTGCCCCCGTCAGTTCTGCGAGCCACAGAAGCATAGTCAGAATATTTTCTGCCAAACCGGTGCTTCTTTGTCGTTCCAAAGTGCGATATAAATTGCAATCTGCCTAAGCTGTTGTCGCAAGTTCACCGCACTTCATTTTGAAGGGCTACTTTGGAACCTTACGCCTTCAAGCGACACCAACAGAAATTGTCGCCATGACAACATGACAAATATGGCAACTCTATTCCCGGCCATTCAATCAGCAGCACAAGATCATCGACATCTGGTGTATACGTACGGGGTGTCCAGACGATGGTCCGAAGTCCAGAATGTAGGCAGGGTCACCGTGCAGTTTATCTCGAGCCCAAAGCTCGCAATAATGCCTCCCCATCCTGATTCTGTATGATCCCTTGACATCGGCTTCATCGTGTGGCTACCCATCAGATTGAATCCTGCTAAACTGCCTATGTTCTCGATTGACCTCACCTGCCTGATTACGCTGTTTGCCAGCATTTCGCCCATTTCAGGCAGACCTGAAATAAAGAACATGGGTCGGGACAGAGCTAGTGATCGATAGTCAAAGCGCGTTGCATCCGCCCGTATGGCGGTATATTCAATTCCAGTTTCGGAAGAAATTTGATTCTGCAATCTGGCGAGATCTTCGTCAATTTCTATCCCGAAAGCTTCCATACCCAGCAGGCGAGCGCAGTACGCGATTCTGCCGTCGCCGGACCCGATGTCCACTATCTGATCAAAACCGAGGGATTTTGTCACGGACGCTAGAGCAAACGCTGACAATATCCATGTAGGGTAGAACGGTTGGTAGCTGGTGTCGTGCTTCTTGCTGCCAAGCCAGTAGGAATTAATGTCGCCTTCATAGACGACACAATCGACTTCAGAAATTCTTGAACTGTAGGATTTCAAGTATATTGGATTGGCTCTTGCAAACCGGTGCAGGTATTCAAGCGTTGAGCTTTTGATATCTGGCAGAGAGGCTCCCGCCGGGAGCACTTCTGAAAGCGGGCCATTGTGATCGTTGCTTTTTACAAACTCGCGCTTTAGATGGACTATTGATTTCGCGAGTGAGTCGTCAAAACCCTGATACATGTCTAGTAGACCGATTCCGCGCTTGGGCGCAGGCCCCTTCGAAAGGACTTGCGGCCGCAGTCCTGGCAGAGGTAGATTCTCTTTCTCTTGTAGGTATAGATCACTTCAGGATCCTCTACTATCTTGTGAGCAGTTTTCATCATGCACCTTTCACAAAAACGCAGCTCAGTAGACAATCCAAAAACAGAATACTCTGTTCAGTATTTATTGATGCCGGCTGTATGTAGTCAGAATTACATATGGTGGCTTTTATGCTCTGAAAGCACTATATTTTTCGACCAGAATTGAAGGAATCTCGGATTCCGAGTACCAACTGGGATGCCCAGATATCGCTATCTCTGGATTTTGACAAGCGGAATCTGCATTTTTGTGCATTCCAAAATACGGAAACCGGAGGTCATGTGTTCTGATAAGTGATAGAGCCTATTATCAGTCTCTTGTTGACGCCCTTGCTGTCCTTGGCAAACCAAATGTAGAACTGGTCATCCACGCGCTAGAGGACGAGAATATCATTCAGGAAGGCAAAGTAGACAGAAAGAGAATCGAACCGGCGCTCAGATCAATTTTTGGTGACGCTGCCAAGGTCTTCTTGGATTCTTCAATGAATCTTAAAGCCGAACACTAGTTTCATCGGACACGTTCTACTTACGCAGCCTGTCCGCAAGAAGTTCAGGTACTTCTGCAGGTCGCTTTGCTACTGGCACGCCAGCTTTTGAGTAATTAGAGATCTTTGATTCCGCAGAACCATAATTCCCGTACACGATCGCGCCCGCGTGGCCCATCCTCTTCTCCTTGGGAGCGGCCCTTCCCGCGATATATGCGATTACAGGCTTGCTGTATGAAGTTCGGATAATGTATTCGGCTAGTTGCTCTTCCGCGTCACCGCCAATTTCTCCTACTACAACGACAGAGTCGATGTCGTCCCTGTTTCGGACCAGGTCAAAAGCTTCAATTAGGTTCGTGCCGTTTATCGGGTCGCCCCCGATTCCAAGGCAGAGTCTTTGTCCGAGACCGCGTTTCGTCAGGTTAAACGACACCTCGTACATCAGGGTCCCACTGCGGGAGAATACGACGGTGTTTCCGGCCTTGAACGGTTGGGCAGGCATGATTCCAACTTTCATTACTTCCGGCACTATTACGCCGGGTGTGTTTGGGCCTATCATTTTGGCCCCCTTACCTTTGGCATATTCTAGAACCTTTATCGAGTCTCTTATCGGGACGTGCTCTGGTATGGCAACAAGTAATTTTACGCCACTGTCAAGGGCTTCGATGGCTGCTTTTAGGAAAAACGGCGCAGGTACGAATACTCCGGATATCTGGGCTCCTGTAGCCTTGATGGCTTCGGCCATTGTGTTGTACACCGGCGTGCCCTCAAAAGTCTGGCCTCCTTTTCCAGGAGTCACTCCTGCCGCCACATTTGTGCCATATGCTTTCATTAGTCTGGCATGTGTTGATCCATAGCTGCCAGTTATTCCCTGTATTACTACCGGTTTCTTGCCAAAGTCTCTGTCTCCCTTCGTGCCCACAAGAATATCAAAAATGTCAAATGTCTTTTCGATTGTCCGATCTGTCATTTCGCCCTAACCTCGCCGTGCTTCGGCCACCGCGGCCTGGATTGCCTCTTCCACCGTATTATAGAGTTCCGCCCTGCTGCCGTTCAACATCTCCCTGGCCTTCTCTGATTCGGCCCCTGAGATTCTGGCGAATACCGGAACGCTGATCAAATTATTTCCGTATGCATTCAATATTGCCTGAGCGACTAGGTTTGTTCTTACTATTCCTCCAAAGAGGTTTACCAGAATGACTTCAATATTTGAGATCTTGCTAATGACTTTCAGTGCTTCATAGATCGTTTCAGTTGTAGCCCTTCCGCCAAAATCTAGGAATGCCCCGGCAGTGCCGCCAGCGTCTGATACCATGTCCAGTGTGGACATCACGAGACCTGCTCCATTGCCAATGATCGCGATGTTGCCATCCAGCTCGACAAGGGAGAACCCGCTGACTTCTGCCTGCTTTTCCAGTTCGGAAACGTGCTCGTACTTTTTCAGTTCAGGATGTCGAAATATTGCGTTGTCGTCAATTATCACCTTGGAATCCAGTGCCAGAAGCGAGTGATCACCGAGAATAGCCACCGGATTTATTTCCGCGAGTTCGGCTTCCTTTTCACTAACCAGTCTTGAAAGTTTGGTGGTGAGATCAACAAATGAGACCACGGTTCGGCCGCTGAGTCCAAGTCTGTTTGCGGTATCTTCGGCCGTCTGTGGAGCCAAGCCGTCAAGCGGGACATCGACCATAACCCGATTTGCTGCACTTTCTATTTCAACTCCGCCTTCGGCAGATGCTATGAACGAATAGCACCTCTTGCTTCGGTTCAGAAACAGAGACAGATAGAGCTCCTTCTTGATATCTGCCATTTCCTCAAGCAAGATGCCCCTAGGCAACTCTCCCTTGACTTCCTTGTGCAATAGCTCCTTGAATTTCGGCTCAAGCTCCGCTTCGGTCTTGCATTTGATGATTGCCCCCGCCTTGCCTCTTCCTCCGACCGTGAGCTGAGACTTTAATACGAGTGGATAACCGAGTTTCTTGCCCCCTTCTTTCGCCTCATGCAGCGTGTTGGCAAGGTATGACCTAGGTATCCGGATACCGTATTGATCGAACAGTTCTTTTCCCTGGTACTCGAGCAGTCTCATTTCAGCACGAACCAATCGATTCACGTTATTTATAAATCAAATTCTATGATGCCAGTGATAATCCCGGTCAGGGCTCAATGATAGCCGCGGCGATCCTTTTTATCTCTCTTTCAAAACAATCGGGACACAACATGATGGAGTTGAATTCGAGAAGGCTTGGCTGCAACATGTTGCAGTTCTCACAGGTTGTTCCCACAAAAAATCACCCATTGTATGAGGTGCTGGTATTTGTGGGTTGTGTATTTGAGGCGATATGCGAGTTTTCTTCATAACTTGATATTATGTCAGCATTGCAGACATACTTGAGCGTATATTGCAAGCGTGTTTCTGAAAATATGGCAATGTCGGGATTCATGCTATATCTTCGGGTCAAGGCGGCAGCCATGGCTGGCATAGGGGCCATCTTTTTCGTATTCATCCTGCCAAAGCTCGGATAACGAGTAGACACTGACAAATTCCGCTTGACGCTGGAATCTGTTGTTTTTTGGATGGCCTGAACCATTTTTCCAGGATACTCTCTGGCTGCTATTTCGCCTCAATGGCGCCTCGATGCGCCCGGGCTCTGGTTATCGCCAGATAGATAAGCGAGGCCGCGGCGAGGCTTGGGATTGTTGCACCGATCGCCGGGAGCTGGGACAAGTGGATCGGCGAGAGCGGCGAAAGCAGGTAGCTCAGCAATGCACCAGATGCCCAGGCGACTATGGCCGGTGCTCGGACCGAATTCGCATGGCCATAGAGCATCTCTTCAGTGTACTTTCCTTTTCGAACGATGTAGTAGTCAGTCAATACTACGCCAAACAATGGGACGAATATCGCGCCTATAAGGAGCAGAAAGACCTCGTACTGCTGGATCGAGACCATCATGGCAAGAATGGTACTCAAAGCAGCGAATCCAAGCACCAGTTGTTTCTGGCTTACATGCGAAAATATGTTCTGAGTCGATACCGCAGCAGAGTAAATGTCAGCAAATGCATTGTCGGCCTCATCGACTATCAGGGCAAGCATAAGGAAGCCGAAAAACATCATTTGGATGGCAACCACTATGGCAATTACGTCTGCAGTTCCCAAGAGGACTCCGCCAAAATAAAAGAGTATGTTGGTAAGAGCAAAGCCGATGCATGTCGCCCAGAGGACGCTCTTGCCCTTCCTTGCAAATCTGTTGTAATCCGCTACAAGAGGCATCCACGATACCGGCATGGCAATGACGAGATCCAGCGCAGAAAAGAATGACATTCCGCTTCCCGGCGACGCAACGATTTCAGCCAAGTTGCCCGAGTTGAGGAGATTGATAATTATGATGGCAGAAGTACCATAAGCGATCCAAACTGCAAACTTGCCAAGCCACTGCTTTATGACATTGAGCGGCCCTGCTATGCCAAGCAGAGCGACGAGGCCACCGAACAATGCAGCCCATGCATAGTAAGGCAGAACGTTACCTGCAAGCATTTCCGCTGCTCGCGCCATTATCATGATTTCAAAAGTGGTCCAGCCGACAAGCTGCATTACGTTAAGCAAGGAAGGAAGGTAGGAGCCCCTGATACCAAAAGAAGGTCTCATCGCAATCAGCGATGGTATGCCATGATCACTCCCTATCTTGCCGGCAAGAGCCAGAAGCATGGAGCCTCCAACGGATCCAATGACTATTGCAAGCATGGCGTCCGTAAAACTGGCAGCAGACAGGAAAGATCCTGCGGACAAAACAAGAAGCCCGACACCCAGACTCGACCAAAGAACAAAATAGTCAAGACCACCCAGCTTTCTGTGTTCGCTTGGCACCGGCTTGATGCCCCACTCTGTGGGCTTGAGCAATGACAGTTGCTCTGAAACCGGCTGGCATAATAACTATTCCAAAGGGTGACTATTCTCGGTGAATGTATACTCAGCTAGCTAACGTGTCTAAATTAGCTTGCTACTTAGATTAATCCTGACTCCCGCCAGTTCAAGATATGCAGATCACAGAGACTAATGCGATAGAACCAGGAAGAAAAGTCCTTTGCGAGACCCACAGCAGGTATTGCGAATTCGCAACTGGAAGCCAAAAGTGCCCGTGCTGCTGCAAGCGGATTTGCCTCTGTAATTACGTTCTCTGACAGTCTCGAACATGCGCAGGATAGCAGCCGCCAGGCGGTTCGTTCCCGGTCTTGATGCACGAATTAGCGAGACAGACCGTGTAGTGTAGAACTCACTCCCAAGCGATAAGAAGCGCATTATCAGCGTGCGTGCTTAATGGTTGCGGATCTCGTAGCTTGCTTTGGGCAGGCACTTGTCGCAGTATCTCTGGATTATTACTGCATCTTCCATCTGAAACAATGCTTCCGTTGTCGCCACTGCCGCGCAGCTAACGCAAAATCCGGGAGCGTTCTTTGTGCCTGTCGACGCACTCCTCGTTTTGAATGGTTTTAACACATTCTTGGTAGTCGCTCGTTGACTATATAGCTTTCAGTTCGAGCTTGTACGTCAATCCTAGAAAGACTTATTCTATCTGTCGGTTTCCACTATTCTGCTTTGAAAGTCGCGTTGTCAATAGCAGGAAGTGATTCCGGGGCAGGGGCCGGCATACAGGCAGACATCAAGACCTTTGCGGCGCTCGGAGTCTATGGCTGCACCGTGATAACTGCCATAACCGCGCAAAATACTCGTAGTGTGTCTTCAATTCTCGAAGTCTCACCTGAAATGATTGAAGGTCAGATGAGATCTGTGCTAAACGACATTCCGCCGGATGCGATCAAGATAGGAATGGTATACAGCAGGCGCACAATCGCTGCCGTAACTCGGTTGCTCAAGAAATCGCGTGTCCCGGCGGTTCTTGATCCGATATTTGCGGCAGGCACCGGAGCAAAGCTCTTGCGTGATGACGCGTTTGGTTCGTTTGTGAACCAGCTAGTCCCAATCTGCAACCTCGTGACGCCAAACAGGATGGAGGCTGAAAGGCTTGCTGGGATAAGGATAAGGAATGAGGCCGACGCAATCAAGGCTGCTAGGGGGATCAGAAGACTTGGCGCGGAGAATGTCATTGTAAAGGGGGGACATTTCACTGACGGTAAAGTGACAGACATACTGGTGGATCGTCAATCTCGGATCATTAGGATCACGAACCCGAGGGTAGACGTAAGGGAAAGTCATGGTTCTGGCTGTAATTTTTCTTCGGCTGTTACGGCCTTTCTTGCAAAGGGCCAGTCTATGGCAGACGCTTGCAGGTCCGCAAATGAGTATGTGCATAATGCGATAGTAAATGCAGTTTCGATAGGCGGGGGGCTAGTCGTGACAAATCCTGTTTCAGCTATCTATGATGACGCAAGTCGTTATCGTACCATTGCAACGCTGCAGCAGGCAGTGGAAGAGGTCAGTCTCCTTGATGGTTTTTACAAATTGATACCTGAAACCCAGACGAATTTCGTGCATGCGACTCCCGAAGCCAGGAGCATTTCGGACGTGGCCGGCGTGCGGGGCAGAATCGTAAGGATAGGCAAATCAGCTGTGCCCGCGTCGTTTGTTGAATTTGGTGCGTCGCGGCACGTTGCGTCAGCCGTCATCGCATACATGCGCGTCAATCCTTCATTCAGGTCGGCAATAAACATCAGGTTCGAACCAAAACTTCTGAGGCTGTGCAAATCCTTTTTCGAAGTGTCAAGTTACGACAGGATCAAGGAACCTGCGAACGTAAAGAAAAAGGAAGGATCGACTGTTGAATGGGGAACTCAAGTCGCGCTCAGGAAAAGACCCGGGGCAGACATAATCTACCACAGGGGAGACTTGGGCAAGGAACCCATGATAACTGTCTTTGGAAAATCTCCGGCCGAAGTGGTCAACAAGATCAAAACCATACTGAAGAAATATCAATGAATTTGAATCGTTTTACCTTAAATATGACAAGAGGTTCAAAAAAGTGACAGGTAAATGAAGGCAGTAATTCTGGCCGGAGGTCTTGGGACCAGGCTTCAACCATATACGTTTTTCATTCCAAAACCGATGCTCCCGCTGGGAAACAAGCCTCTGCTAGAGTACATCATAGAGTGGATAAAGAACTCGGGCGGGGTCGATAGAATAGTCATCTGCGTCAGCTATCTTCACAGGACGATTGAGGATTATTTTGAGGATGGCGCGCGCTTTGGGGTGAAGATAGAGTATGCGCGGTCGGAGAGGCCCCTTGCAACGGCTGGGCAGCTAAAGACAGCGGAAAGGCTGCTTGACGAGCCTTTCGTATGCGTCTACGGAGATTCGGTATACGAATTCAATCTTCGCAAGATGATAAAGGTTCACAAGGCGTCCAAGGCATTTGTCTCGATGGCCCTTCTTGCCTACTCGACCAGATTAAAGTACGGATTCATCGATGTGAACGCCCAGGACAGAGTAAAGGCATGGAGGGAAAAGCCGGAGATAAGCGGCCTCATAAACATCGGGTGCTACGTGATGGAACCGGATTTCCTAAAGATAATTCCCAAGTCGGGAGCTTTTGGAATGGATCACGCCGTAAGAAAGTGCCTGGATCTCAAAAAGACCGTCATGGGATTCAAGGTTGACACCGGCTTTATCGACATTGGCGACAAGAAATCATACCTTGACGCCTACAAGGAATATGCGAGCAGGCTGGGCAAGATCTAGATGGCCAGCGTCGCTTTGTTCGAAGACGCACAGTGGCAGAGCTTTGCACCTCTAACTCTTACGCGCGCCACGTTTGATGTCAAGGTCGGCGCCAGAACCTATTTCGAGGAATACAGCGAACCCCCCGAGGCGCTAATAACAAGAGAGTACCTTGCTCACGTCACACACGAAAGACACGCCCAATGCTCTGTAAACCCGAGCGGCATCGACAAAGACACGATATTTGTCAACGGCCTTGTCCACCCCGGAGCCCTTCAGCTCGATCGCCTTTTGGGCATCAGCCACACATTTGCGATTACATCGGCCGGCCGGCTAGTGGTAGCAAGGCTTGCGGGAAAGGGGATCGAGTACCTGGCGGACTGCGCGGCCAAGGGAAAGAGGATAGAAACAAAGAAACTTGATGTCGGCAAGTCGACAGAGCTGGGATTGCAAGACACCCACGGCCTGCTTTCCGAGCCCTGGAACATTATCAGCGCACTTGAAAACTCGCTCGCAATGCAAATCGGAGGCTCTGCCAGTGAAGTTCAGGGCCAACTGGACTCAGGCGTCAAGGTAATTGGCAAGGGCCGCGTGATGGTAGGCAAGGATGCCGAAGTAGAAGAAGGCACGGTACTTGACACGACCGCTGGTGGTATCTACATCGGGCCGCAGGCTCATGTCTCGCCAAGCAGGATAGGGGGTCCTGCATACATTGGCGCCATGACTCAGGTAAAGCAATTCACCATCATAGAATCGAGCTACATAGGCTACAATTGCAGGGTAGGCGGAGAGATTGAACAATCCATAGTTTCAGATCACACGAACAAGGCCCACGCCGGATTTCTTGGCCACTCGTACGTCGGAGAGTGGGCCAACATTGGCGCCATGACCGCGACTTCCGACCTCAAGATGACGTATGGTAACATCAAGATGAATAGTGTTAGCGGCAAAGGAAAAGCGAACACCGGCATGAACAAGCTCGGTTCCTTCTTTGCCGACATGTGCAAGACCTCGATAGGAACACTGGTGTACAGTGGCATGCGTATCGGAGTGTCTTCGCATTTGCACGGACTGGTTGCAAATGATGTCCCCAGCTTTACAATCTATGGAAAGGGCATCGGAGCGAAAAACGCCGAGCTGCGTCTGGATTCAGCAATAGAGACGCAGCGAAAAATGATGTCCCGGCGCGGGCAGAAAATGACCGAAGCGTATGAGCAGATGATGGAGCATGTTTTCTCCATGACTGCTCCAGAAAGAAGGCGGGGTCGTGCCGGAAAGAACAAGTTCTCCATTTGACCGTTACATGTATTCAAGACCCTGCTTTTCCTTCCAGAGACCAAGTCTCTGGTGAAGCCATGGGTAAAAGTTGGCATCTCCGTTCTCAAACTCCTTCTTCACCAGCCGGATTATTTTTTTAGAGACCTCTCCAGGCTTGCCATAGAGCTGCTTTTTGTGCGAAAGCTGCATTCCAAGGTTGCTACCTTTTCTGTGGGCCTCCTTTATCATCGACACCATCCATGCGGGGCTGAGCGGTGGCACGAGAACGTTACTTTTTGCGTCAAATACCGTTTCCGGCCTGTCCGTGTTCAGCCTGACCGTAAGCGACATTACTTTTGGAAAATACAGCAGCTCTTCCTGCATGGAACCTGAATCAGTCATTTCTGCCCAGCAGCGCCCGCTGTCAAGAAATTCGATCACGTGAGCATACTCCTTCCACAGCGGAGTTATCAGAAACCTTTCCGGATGTTGGTCAGCCAGTCTTTTAAGGCCTGATTGCAAGCCATATTGTTCAAGAGCGGATGCAGTGGCGTTGAGCATGACGAGAACTATTTTCTTGTCCGAGTTTCGTATCAGTTCAGACAGAGCCCCAATAATTGATTTAAATCGGCGCGGCGTCAGGTTCTCGCGCCGGTGGATGTCCATCCTGATCCACTCGTCATGTTCCAGCTGAGGGTAAATGTCAAAGATGCTCTTCTGGGGCTTTTGCTTTCGTTTCATGTGTATGGCGTCAACCACAGAGTTCCCTACTACATAGACAAAATCCTCTGGATAACCTTCTCTGACGAGATGATCCTTGTTCAGCTGGGTCGGCGCGAAAAAGAACTGGGTCCCTGCCGAGCAGATCCAGGTATCTATCTGTTCTGGAAAGGGCTCCTCTCTTGCCAAGAACCATTTGCCTTCAAACTGGCTGTGGACGAATTTCTGTATTTCAGATCTTGTCGGGTCGGCTCCGGCCTTTAAGTGTCGAATAGTGTGTGGGCTCATCGACCTGAGCCCGGCCTCATTCTGGCCGACCTTCTGACCCATTCCAAACACCCAGGCTAGCGGAGCAATGCCTGCCACGAGGGTATCGCCGTGCACAATGGGCAGCAGCGGCTCTGCACCGAAATGCTTCTGGCAGTAGCGTCCGAAATATCCGAACTTGATTATCATCTCGCTCGCCTTCTCCATCAGGTCTCCCCTGATCTGGAGATTGCAGCCCACGTACTTCCCCAGGTTGAATTCCTCAATCCCGAATCCTAGAACGTCGTCGAAATGCTGACCTGTGTTGATGACAAATACAGGCAGCTTTTCTTTTGCCGCCTCGACAACAAGGGGGGCCTGCTTGTAAAAGTCGGGCTTTGTCCCCGTCACTATCGAAAGTATCGGGCTCCTCTGCTTTCGCGCCTTCGCAAATACCGAGCCGAGATCCTCGGAGACTTTGATTGGGAGGAGTTTCCTTGATACGTCGATCCTTCGCACTGACTCTTTTCCGGTCAAAGGAGATCATCCAGGTTCGTATAGCGGGCCCTTCGACCTGATATGGCCACCAGATATCCTCCGACTGCCGCCACACCCGCGCCCGAACCCAAGAAAAAGTACGGAGCATAGCCAACTGCCCCCACAATGTACTGGTCATCAATTCTCAGAAGCATATCCGTTGCGACGGCCATCCCTGCCATCATGATGACTCCGGCAGCTATCAAGAATATCCCGCCCGTGCGAGTTCCGTAGGACTTGGCCATGCCATATACAAAGCCGGCCAGTACGAGACACGGAGCCCCCGAAATAAACAGGATCTGCAACAGCAGGCTGCCCGGCTCGACTACCCGGTCCGGCCCATTTCCATCAGGACCAATGAGGAAGTTAAAGAAAGATAGCAAAAGAGCGACGAACATTACAGACAGCCCGAGCGATGCAAGAGACATCCAGCTCTCAAGCTTCATTGCCAATTCACCAGTTTCCTTTCTTGGTAATTAAATCGTATGGTTACACGATGCCAACCAGCCCGGCCAGCTCTTTTCTGCTCGCGGAGCCAAGAATTTCAGCCGACTTTTCCGGCCTGACCTGATTCACGTACACTCCAAAGCCCCGCTCGAGCCCGGACCAAGTGCTCAGCTGCGGATATACTTCGATGTGCCAGTGTATCTGGCGACTGTTCTTTTTTTCTGGAGAAAGATGGAATACCAGGTTAAAGGCAGGGTCCTTTAGAGTCTTTGACATTCCACCCAGAGTGGCCCTCATCATCAGCGCCAGGTCGTTTATTTCCTTCTGAGTGATCTTTGAGAAGGAGGTCATGTGCCTTTTTGGATATATCCAGAATTCGTGTTGATATGTTGGCGCCCAAGGACTGAACGAAAGAAAGCTGTCCGTTGCCAGGATCTGTCTGGGGCCGCTCGATTCCACGGATATTATGTTGCACGCTGGGCAGTTGCCATTCTCGTTCATAAACCTGTGGGATCCCTCGGCCTCCATTTCTATCACAGGAGGAATGCTGGAAAACGTGACCATGTGGAGGTGCGGGTGTGACAAGAGAGCGCCAGCTCCGGCTCCGCTGTTCACATAGATCGATACGTAGGTCACGCTTTTCTGCGTGTAGAGCCATCTCACTCGGTCCTGGATCACAACTAGGACATTGGCCCACTGCTCGACTGAAATTTGTGAAAGGCTTTGCCTGTGCTCCGGCGAAGCGACAACTATCTGGTGGTAGCCGTACGCTGGCTCGCTGTAGAGCGGCTTGTCGCTATATGTGGAAGTAGGAACGGTTGCAACTATTGGGTCTGTGTTGTGAAAAACCCTGACAGACCAATCGTCAATTACAGTGTCCTCGCTGTCAGAAAGTCTCTGCAGCATCCCGTCCTTGACCACTAGCGCAAGGATCGCAGGCTCGGTCATGGATTCGTTACCAGGGCAGTAAGGGCACCTGCCCTCTTCCACGCGCCTGTCCAATGCCATCGTCTGGTCGCCAGCGGGCACGACTACAAATTTGTCAAGAACGTAATCTTTGCGAAGATCTCCCAAGCACCATTCTACCCGAAAAATCCTCTATTCCGTTTTAATTAAAGGTTCTGTAGGAACTGATTAGCCGCCAAGGGCGAATTCAAAAGCCTTCAAGCATCGCGCGCAGATGTATTTCCCGCCTTTTGCCGTCCCGAAATCCTCGGTCTTTTTTCCAGACTCGTCAACGACTGCACGCAGGCAGTAGGCACATTGTTCCAAGAGGAATTCCAATAGGCCGTCTTGATATTAAAGTAGCAGGCTATTTCCGCCCCGGCGTTCTCACAAAAATTAAATTGATCGCTAATGCTTTCGTCGCTGTGAAAGACGTAAAGCTAGTTTACGTTTTGCTCGACGGTATCGGCGACCTCCCGCACCCTGCCCTGAATGACTTGACGCCCCTAGAGGCGGCATTTACTCCGAACCTCGACGCCCTGGCGCGCAACGGAGCTATGGGCAGAGTCATAAGCGTGGGAAAAGGCATTGCGCCCCAGTCCGATATTGCCGTCTTTAACATGCTAGGCTACAGTTTCAAGGATGGAAGTTACGTGGGAAGAGGCGTGATCGAATCGATAGGCTGCCGGATTGATTTTCGAGACGGCGACCTGGCGCTGCGGGGCAATTTTGCGTCCGTTGACGACAAACTAAAGATTGTCGATCGAAGGGCAGGCCGAGTAATCAGCAGTGAGGAAGCGGGGTCTGTCTGCAAGACTCTGCGTGAAGAAATCAGGTTCAGCGACAAGAATGCCTCGCTTGCGCTCGAGCCAACCGTTGCCCACAGGGTGGTAATAAGGCTCAGGCATGACAAGATGAAACTGTCCGACAAGGTAACAAACACCGATCCGGCATATGACAAAGTCGACGGCATGGGAATTGCAAAATCGACGACTGGGCCAATGCGCGTTCAAAAATCAGAGGCACAGGACAGGTCCGAGGAGGCAAGAATGGCCGCGAGACTTCTTAACGAGTTTACTAGCCAGACCGTCCAGCTCTTGAAAAATCATCCAGTCAACAAGGCAAGGGCTGCGGCAGGCAGGCAGCCGATGAACTGCATCCTTGCGAGGGACTCGGGCAACAGGTACCCAAAAGTCATGCCCATAAGGCAAAGGCATGACATGGAGGTTGGCTGCATCGTAGACATGCCGGTGGAGATCGGAATATCGAAGGTCCTGGGGATGCGAATGTTCCAAGGCGGAGACATTAACGACTATGAAGGAAAAGCCAGGGTTGCTGCCAAAGGACTGGATGAAGTAAGTGCCGTCTATGTCCACATCAAGGGTCCGGACGAATTCGGCCATGACGGCGACGCGAAAGGAAAGAAGAAAAACATTGAAGACATTGACAGGCGCTTTTTCGGGACCCTCAGAGAGGAATTAAAGAATTACACAGCGATAGTAGTTTCAGGAGACCATTCCACCCCATGTGTCAAGAAAGGCCACAGCGATGACCCCGTCCCTCTTTTAGTTTCTGGAGCCAGTGTCAAGCAAGATGGCAGCGCCAGGTTCACAGAGAAATATGCAAAGACCGGGGCGCTTGGGCTATTGATGGGAGCCGATGTGCTGGATACTGCGGTAAGGATAACGAGCGGCTAGTCAGGCGCCCATCAGCCGCAAGAGGTACCTAAGACAATAGATCACAAGAACAACTCCGACAATTATCGGCGTTATTCCGCAAAAAATACCAGCCAAACGACACGAGAAACAGCCCTACTATGAGCATTGCCAGACCGGCCAGGGGATTAACGTACTCGAATTCTACCAAGGCAAAAAATTTATGACGTGAATCTAAGAAGCATTTTGTCCCACAATGCAAGTTCTATGCCCGGCCTTTGCCATACTTCCAGAAGGATCAGTGAGAGACGAGGGGACATTCCTGATGCTGGCGATTCTTCTCGCGGCGTTTGCAGGTGTTGCGATCTACCTGAGGATAAGAAACAGGGGAAAGGAAAAAGACGAACCGAAAGACTAGATCTGCGCGACTGCCGTCAATCCGGAGACCAAGGTAGCAAGAATGCCTACGACCGAAGTGGGTGCAACCGTGGAAAACTCCTCCTGGAGCGGAGGATGATATGTATGGACGGATTTGTCGTTTATTTTGTCACAGACAATGCACTTCCAGAGAATGCCCTCGTTACAGGAATCGCAGTACTCCGTTGCGATCATGTCGCCGCCGCATGCCCTACAGAGCAACAGTACCTTATGTCCACGCTTGCTTTTAAAGGATCAGGTAAAGGTTGGGCGTGTTTGCGACACTCTTACCGTGACAGTCATCTTGAACGATGTAAGGATATCCTTGCATCTGTTCCTTATCGTTACTTCTGTGACACCGGACAGGCTGGAAACGTCCCGCTGCAAAATGTTGACGCCTAGCAAGATCGATGCGACATAAATGTACGCCGCCGCTAAACCATTGGGAGCCTTGCCGTCCGCAAGAAGGTGATCGTCCGTCTTGTGGGCAATGTCGATAGCAAGCCTCTCGACCTTGGTATCGATCTTGGCCATGTTGGCGAGCTTTGAAATGTAGTGGTCTATTGCCATCGCGATGGCCGGTGGCTGAGACTGCTGATGGGGGTTGGTTCCACTTGCTGGCGACTGTTCGGTAAACACTCCCATCTCCATCACCATCATTCTATAGTATTTCGACGCAAGTTTAACGGTGGACCTGTCCTGCTTGTTTACTCCGGTCGCTTCCACTATCTCTTCAAGCGATCTGACGACAGAGCACTTTTTGCATGCAAGGTAGATGGTCGCAGCGGCCATGCAGGCTATCGACTTGCCCTTTGCCTCATGGTTGCTCTCAAAGTTTCTGTAGAGCATTGCCGCCGTCTCGACCAGCAATTTGGGAAGCGACAGCGCGGCAGTTGTCTCGTTTATCTTGGTGAGTACGTTCGAAAGGCGCCGCTCCTGTGGAGAGACGATCCTGCTCCTCAGGTGCCACTTGCGGATGCTATTCATCGTCTCTGCCATCTGATAATCGATCGACTTGCCTGCATAGTCTCTTGAACCGTATGCTATTTCTGTGCGAAGGCCATAATCGTGTAAAGCAAAACTCGTGGATCCACTTGCGCGGGTATTCTTGGATTTTTCCTCAAAGTCCGTGGAGTTTGACTCGCGGCCATAGTCGTCAACCTGATCCATTACAACGCATCCGCATCTCTCACAAATGTATTCCCCCTTACTGTGGTCCTGGATGAGGTTGGCCTTGCATTCTGGGCATTGCGTGTAGTACTCTGCCGATGTCATACTCGTCTGCCTGTCCTCTTGCGAGACGCCGCCTTT
The DNA here is from genome assembly GCA_025449675.1 of Nitrososphaera sp. Classification (GTDB taxonomy): domain Archaea; phylum Thermoproteota; class Nitrososphaeria; order Nitrososphaerales; family Nitrososphaeraceae; genus Nitrososphaera. The sequence goes on from JANWIX010000124.1 coordinate 25,689, forward strand.
TCATGTCCCCGATTTTTCGCCATTCCGCCGCTGAAAACCTTGGCGCCGGCAAGCCTGCCTGTCCTGTCAGTCATCGGAATCACTGAGGCGTAGGGCGCATTTA
>JANWIX010000125.1 GCA_025449675.1 Nitrososphaera sp.
TAGAGGCTCATGATATCGTCCGTTACTGATGGGTCAATCGATAGGGAACCCAAGCTTATTTTGTAAGAGGGTCGGTGCACGTAGTCTAATTCCAAGGCTCGAAGTTCTTTAAAGTTTTCCCATGAGACATTTATAGTAGCTATAGAGAGCGGTTTGAATGGCGCCCGGAGATGCTATTACTCAGAAAGCGTTGTTTCAGTGCACTAGCTATTCCTGCATGCAATGTCAAAAAGCTGAAAAACAAAAACCCTGGAGTAGAAAATCAATCGGTTGATTTTTTCTTTATTTCCCTCTCAACCTTTACGTCGTTTCTGTTCTCCACCGTTACCGTGTACTTGCCCGCGGGCACATCTAGGAGTTCATAAAACCCTTCTTCGTCCGTCTTCAGTTTTGTTTGCCCATTCGGCCCATCTACAATAACAGTTGTTCCAGGAACAGGCTTTCCGTTAGCGTCTAGAACCTGTCCTTTGATGTCATCGATCTCTTTTTCCTTGTCTATTTCATCCTTAGCGTCTTTATCTTGGCTTGGAGCTTTTTCTTCCGCAGGAGGTTCGTTGTATTCTCGCAAGACCATTTCATAGATGTAAAAATTCTTTCTTCCCGACATGGCTGAGATAGCCAAGCTTTCTATCAGGACATTCTTGACCTGAGCAAGGAGTGTCAGATCCGACACAAACTGAAAAGGCCCTCCAATTCTGTGCTTGTCCTCAAGAAATTTCAATCCTTGAACTGCGTCTTCCCCAACGAAGGTTCCAGAGAGCAAGATTATCATGGCATGTCTGCCAGCATCACTTAACACGCTGCCCTCGGTGCTAGCTATCCTGCTATTGAGCAACCTTCTATCGTACTTGACTTTTAGGTTGGTAATCGTCCTTACTTGTTTCAGTGTTCCCTGCGAATCATCTCCAATGTATGTTGTAAGTTCCAGATCATCAAGCTTGACTGTCATGCTTCAAAGCCATACTTCCTAAGCTGCTCTTTCATTGTGATGTGCACGGATCTCCTTATGCTTCGTAATTCTTCTAGATCGAGATCATCTTTGCCAGTCATCCCCGGGCTTCTTACATCAAGGTCAGCTTTCCTGAGGGATAAAGGAGTAGAAGGCATTTCTGTGCGTTCTTCGATGTTCGGCTCCGCTGACATCAGATTGTTAATAGATAGGTCATCTGGTATGGATTCGAAAATATTCGGATTACTTTCGTGCCGCATGGATCTGACAGGAATATGCGGAGCAGAATGCTTTGATTCCGCATGGTGACCGACCTGTACAAAGCCCGACCTGTTTTCAGCTTGACCATGGGCGCTTGAAAGAGTTCCGGGTGGCAGATAGAAGCTTTTAGGAGGCCATGCCTGAACGTCGAATTCGGTTGAACCGCGCCTCCCCATGCTCTTGATACCCGGGGTCCATGATTGTTGCAAGGATCCAAACGGACCAATTCCTCGGCTAACCGTTGAGTTCGGATCTATAGCGCCTATTCTGACTAAGGCCAGATTGTTCATAGGAGGGAGACGTTTCAGAATATCAATATTTGATGTCCCATACAACTGAATCAGAGGAGTGGAAGGGAGCTCCAATGTAGGCAAGCCTTGAAAATCCCCGCTCGCCGCTACAAGATTTTCCTTTTCTCGAGCTCCAAAGACATTTGCCGGTGACGTAGGCATGGAAGGCAATGATACCAAGTTGCGGGTTCGTTTCGTTATAGGAACAATGCTCTGCCAGTCCAAACTTGCCAACGCAGGATAAGGCATCAGAAGAGGGATGTCAATTAACAAGGGGATATCATACCCATAGAGCGGACTGGACGCGTAGTCGACTTCAATCATCGGTGATTCAATATCGTCTTTCTCCGCTGGATGCTTTTGGTCGCCTACATGGAGTGTTGCTACCTTTGGTTTAGAGTCTTGAAATTGTGGAGATAGCTTGGAAATCTTGTCATTCTTGGACAGCGAATCCCTGATCTGTGTCCAACTCTGACGTGCGATTTCCGCTCGGCCGGGGAACATGAGAGGTACAGGAACCCTCGCGAGCGCTATGCCTGTAGTACCCAAGGATTCGTCCAACAAGGAGGAAATCGGCGAATGATTTTTTGTCCAGACAGCATAGTTCTTGCTCTCCGATGTTACGATCCGGTCATGACCGGTTGAAATAGTTGAAATATGATTGATAGCAGCCGGCCGTTCCAATTCTGATTCAAAGTATTGGCTCTTTCTCCCTGCTGACGACCGTTGCATCTCCCTTACAGATGTTGAGCTCGAGGACACACGTCTCTTGACACTCCTCGTCGGGCTCGCTGCGCTAGGAACAGGAATTGTGACCGGTTCCAGTTCGGTCGTTACGCTCACACCCACCAGCGGAACCATGAATAACGGGGTGTCGTGAATTCCAAAAAAATGCCCTACCCCCTCCCATTCCAGGAAGATTGGGAGATCAGAAATAATTGCGAGATCCTCGCTGCCTACGCGCGGCGTTTCATAATGGTCCGTGGAGGTTTCTTCCAATCCTGTCTCCATTACCTCGGTTCCTGGTGACTCTTGCCCCACGCTACCATATTCAGCCGCTTGCCCCTTGTCTGTTTCTGATTCACTGCTGTGAGGTACTAATGGTGATCGACGTGCTTCTTCCCATTCCTGAAGACCAAATGGCCTTAGCCACGCCACGCCTTCCAAAGGATAATTCCTTCTGCTCTCGATCCCTACAGCAAGTGATGCACTCGGAGTGACAGACAATGACCGCATCGTCATAGGCTGAACGTTGACGCTTTCCAGCAGGCGCTGAAGACCCAAAAGCTCGATTCTTGCTACCGAATCGGGGGTCTCGATGATCTCCGGAGGCTTTGAAATACGATTCGCTTGATTCTTTGCTGAGGGTTTCTTTTCGCTCCTTTTCCCCGACCTGAATGAATCCGGCAGCTGAAAAACACCCCCTATCCTTATCAGCTGAAGCATCAGCAGCTCTTTTGGAATAGCCAAGGATGGAAGCGAAATTGGGATAAGTGAAAAAGCGGGAAAACTCAGAAGCAGCACTTTTGGGCATTTTGGAATGCGGTTGCGCCGAAACCATGAACTTAGGGTTCGCAGTCCTTCAAGTATGCGACTAACCCGTTTCATGGCTTAATCCTCGCCCGAAAGAAAGACCGTCGATATTCCCTCGGCTGCATCCCTGGCAATTTCCTCGGCCTGCCCTCTGACTTTCTTTGAGGCCATTAGAAAATTTATTTGATCCCGGGTAAGGTCTTGAACCCTGTCCGAGAGCCTATAGCCCAAGTCCAGGCAGAGGACGGCAAGCTCTTTGCCATCAGGGGTTCTGGCGAAGTTCTCTAGTTCGCGTCTTTTTTTTTGGCAACGTCCGGCGCTGCAACGCCACTGATCTCCAGTATTTTTGCCCCAACGTACGCAGGAACCATTCCTTCCGCACGGTATAGTTCTTCCAACGAAATCTTGGGCTCGATGAGTCCTAAAGAAGCCGCATGACCGTAGGCCTCTAGATGCTTTGCTAGGCCAGCTTTGCTTGCATCCAAGGTTCCATCGGGAGACAATCCTAGAGGTTCGACCTTGGAAAGGACCGGGATGAGCTCACCGTACGTCAGGGGACGGATAACCACCTTGTCTGCAACTAACTTGCCGTCTATGACGATCTTTACGTCCAGACTTACGCGTTTGCTTGCACCCTGAATTATGTCCTCCCTTACGAGCTCGGTCATAGACACCTGTCCCTACTTGCTAGATCCTGCTACTACGACGATTCCTTTCTGGCTCTTACTGCGCTTAGGTGGTATAGCGATCTCCCGATCTCTGGCGCTACCATCTCAAAGTCCTCAGTGTCAGGAAGGCAGCCATCAAAGGTTATTTTGCTGATTGATTTATCTGAGCCCTGGGTTCCGAAATCTATCATCACGCTAAAAGTCTGCAGCTGTGAGGGGGGTTTTTGCAAGATTTCATCAAATGGCTTGTATCCTGAGCGCACCTGGAGCCACAAATCTATTATTAACTGGCCGGCGTATTGTCCAATGAATTCTTCTCCTCCGATCGAGAAGTTGCGACTGATATTCTTCTTTATCGACCACTTTATCTTTTCAACGCCGTTGATAAGGTTACCATTCATCAGAACCTTTGTTTCGCTCGCATGCCTTTCCGCCCATTCTGCTTGTTGCTCTGGCAATTTCTCCATTCACCTCCTAGAATGCTATCACGTTTACCGTGGCGTATATGTAATCCATAGCCCTGACTGGCCTTACCGCGATGTCCACGCGGACTATGCCCTGGGAAAAGTCTGCTTGCGAAGAGTAGACGTCAACTACATGCGCAGGACTCGTGCCATCTACGCTGGGCACGATCGCACCATCTTTTTCCATCTGCAGAAAGAATTCGGTTAACCGCTCCCGCAAGGCCATCCTTCCCCTGGTGTTATTCAGGGTTCCGATAAAGTTGTCAGCAATATTCTTTACTCCCCTTACTGCTCGGTCTCCCACTCTCTGAACGCTTATCTGCGCCCTGTCAGTGCTTATACCCTTTACAACCACAATACCTCTGCCGGTGATAAAGTCGATTGGCATTACTCCAGTCTGTAAAAGTTTTATCTGTTGTGCAGGCGTGTACCTATTTGAAAGACCCTCTGTGACATTTAGCCCCTTGAATGTAGGAGACTCGTAGTAGTTTAGCTTGCTTAGGAGTCCAGCAACGGCACCTGCGTAGCCGTAAGGAGCAACCAATACGAACCTGCCCCCAATGACCTGGTTCTTGAGGATATCTTCCAGATTCTGGTTCGGTCCAACGCTACCGATGCCTATCCTAGGACCAAGTGATCCGTCAGCGCCGGCGCTCATGTTTTCGCAGTGGGCCTTTACTGCTGCGTGTACCTTCGGATTGCCTTCATCACACGCATACACCACGTCGATACTGGGTTCCATGGCGAGTTGCTCGAGTGACTCTTCATACTGTTGCAGATCGACAGTCGGGTTCTTTCCTCCTGTGAAAACCTCGTCCTGATCGATTTTTGGGATATCTTCGGCTCCACCTATGAGCTTTGCAGTAGCCAGAGTGGACTTGTCATTTATCCAATCGATAGCAAAATTCTGGCTCTTTGGGTCCATTGAGAGATCATTATGTAGCTCTTCTTTGGAATGCGCCTCGTCGATAATGACTAGGGAGAAGTGATTTTCAGTGGCGCCTTTCTTTACCCTTGCGCGCAACCTATTTCCATCTTCTCCGTCATTTCGCGCTGTTAGTTCAATTACATTTTTCTCCTGTTTCTTCGAACTCTTTAGCGCAGCAAACCCTCTCTTGCCTCCTACGGCAGGCACTTTTACTCCATAAACAAGCGAAACTCCGTTTAGAAACAGCATCTTTGCTTCCCTTACAAGCAAGGAAGTGTCAGAACCATAGGCTTCGCGAAAGTCCTTGAAGTTCGTGAACCCTTGGATCTTGCCTTCCCCTCCCCTTTCAGAAGGACCGACTAGTCCGACGATCCCTGCAGGAAAGAGCGCTTGAGGGACTATTTCCATTCTTTGCTCTACAGAAACACCCGGAATGACGAGCTCCTTTACCATGGCTTTAGCCATGAGAGACTATTATTTAACAATTATTTCCATGAGAATTCCTAATTGATTTGCGATTACAAAGTTATGAAAGAAATCGCATAATTATGAAGTAAATCCAATTTTTTTCTATTCGAGCGTGATCTGCAGCTTTATCAAGAATCCGGAATGTATCGGGCAGAAAATAGCTTTGTGGTTCAAAGCTATATTGAAGAAAGTAAGCTATTGCAAATGTTATCGGCCATGACACAAACTTCAAAATGATTAGTAATATGCCACGTTCCGATGCAGAAAAAGCCAATGCGACAAGCAAAGCGATTCATGCTTGCGCGGAATCTTGCTTTTCTGTCGAGAGCACTATAATTCTTGTGGGTTCTTGTACGTTTAGAATTCCAGCATTATCCGATTCAATGGTCCGTTTATCACGCCCGTCAACAGAAATGCCTACAATGATCCCTTTGAGCGGATTTTGTTCAGCGTCAAGTATTCGAACCTTGAAAGACGCTAGCGTAATCGTATCAATAAGATTTTCAAATGCAAATGATCTCTCATCAGTTCTCTTTTTTCTGGGCGTCGTTGCCATTAGTAATAGACTACCACCAATTCACCGCTTACAGTTGGTCTGCCAATTAGGCTTTCGTCAAAATAACAGAGACTGACGCCGATATACTTTTCTATTTGAATAAGAATCGTCTTCTAATTGGATGACTATCCCGATAATCCCGGTCCACTTCCCATAATGGATTTTTGTAATAAGAATCGTCCAAATCCTATCTTCGGAAAAGGGCCTTTAGGAAGAGATGACAATTCTGCAACATATGCGGAAAAGGATCTGGTGGATAGGATCAAACACCTGCAACTGATGTTGAAAACACTTGGATATAACATTGGATTGCATGCCATCGACGGCAAATTCGGACCTGATACTGAAAAGGCAGTAAAGCAATTCCAGTCAGAAAACAAGGACTGGGGGAAGAATAAGCTTGAAGTAGACGGATTGGCCGGTCCAACTACCGCAGATGCACTCAACAGAAGATTGGTTGGAAGGTGGTATGATTTCTATGAAACTCCAAGGCAAGCCATGAAAAATAATGTGCTACTAACTCTCACGAAAAGTTTTCTTGATCAAGAAGTAAAAATCGCGCGTGGAGACGCATTAGGAATTGACATTATTCTGACTTCTCCGCCATTTTTCCATTATGAATGGCGCAAGGAGGAAGGGGCGGCAATCACTCTGTATGCCAAAACTACTTTGCCGGACGACACGCCTGTGAAATTCGTTGTGTATCAATCTGATAAGCCCCTCACTTTTCCGTTGCCTGATTCTGCATCTGGACGACCACGTCCGAAGCTTGGATCAGAACTCGCTACCTTGGAAGGCAAAATTGAAAATGGGTTGTGTTCTACACGGTGGACCCCTAAAGATGATTTTAATCCTTTTGATTATCATTCGTGGCTAAAGGAACTCGATGTTGAGTTGGGGATTTTTACAGGGGAGGAGGAGGATGTTCTTGCCGACGACAATGCGGAATCTGCATCAGGCTTGTACAATGCTAATAGCATTCAACAGCCATTTTTTTGTATCGAGTCAGGAGAATATTGGGGATACTCTTCACCCCCTGGCATTAAGATCAACAAGCTTTCGTTTGCCGATGACAACGATTCAACTGGTATCGCAATTTCAACGGATGGAACAGTTTTGGCTTTCGATGCGAGATCGAGCGAAAGCGGGGCGCACGACTTTCTAGAGGTTTTGTCAGTGGCAGTCAGAGGGCAGAGTATAGACGTCGATGAACAGAATGATGGTGATACTATTGGGTGATGGAGAACCTACAGAGTTTCCAGATACTAGAATAGTCAAGATTCGCGGCCAAGAGTATATCGTCTTCAAGCATGATGGTACAACATCAATTAGAGCATTGGCTGAATTTTATGTTTTGCAGCCTGAAGCGATTCTCCAGGCTCTCTTACTCTATAAACAAAACAGAGAAGCGGTAAGGTCTCTCTATATGGAGAACCGACCATGGTCAAATGAAGAGGAACCCGAAACATATCCAGGTGACAAATATGCAAGACTAAGAATGCAAAAAGCTGCATACGAAATAGTGGGACGCGGTCACGGCAATGAGATGGATTTCTTGGGCTGGAAGATATATTTTGACAAACCCACACCGTTAGTCATACCGCTTTCAAAAGGATTCAAAGCGGTCAATGAGAAGAAAAAACGAATAAGGATTGTTACTCCTGTTCTCACAGACCTTGAGAAACAATTGAACGAGATCGAACGCAATACCACGTGGCTTATTCAAGGTATTGATTTGTTTGAAACTTTTATCAAGGACTCTCAACAAAAATTCGTCGTTCTCTCAATGTTGGATAATCTCATAGGCGTTTTGACAGAGATGCCAAAAGACGCTGTCGACAAAGATGATAGAGCTGATATGGATGGATTGCGACATCGTCTCGGCAAGCTTATGGATATCGCATACGATACCATGATTTGGAATCCAGTGAATGCTTCGGACGCAAAAGCTTTGCAATTAGTGAACGATGCAGCTGATGACATTTTGAAGCGAATCGATGATCCAAAATTTCTAGAAAACGTTAAAGCTATGTTGTCAAATCCTGATATCGGACCCTCTTATCTCTGGAGAGATGCATACAAAACGGTGCTCCGTGCCTATCAAGCTCTTCTTTCTTCGCGAAAAGCTGATGTTACATTGGAAAAGCACGTAGAACCAATGATTGCTGCTTTATCTTCTAGAGAGGTCGACTTGTCAGGACTAGTTGCTGATAGTAAGGATTTTGAAAATGGAATGAAAGATCGTCCTAAGGTGGATGTATCATCATCTCCGAGTGTTCTTGTTATCATGAGTACAATGTCAGGGCTTGCGATGCAAACCGTTCCTAACTATCCCGGTCCGAATACGTTAGCCACTGGTGTCATAGAAGTTGCGGCTCAACTAATCATGCACAAGATAGAGCGCAACTCAAATTTAGCTCAATTTACGGCAGGGAGACTATTTCGAGTAACAGTCAATCTTGCTAATCTCAATTGGGAGGAAAGAAAGATCTTGTTTGAGGCTATCCATGATGGAAGGCTGGATAAGTTGAGAAAAATTAATTGGACGAATCGATTCATGAGCGGTCGGGCTTGGGGGGGCGTTTTAGCTTTCCTCAGTCTAGTCTGCTTAATGAAGGCGTTGAAATCTGACGACAAACTCACAGTCAGGCGTTGGGCGGATATCATTGCTAGTGGGGGCAATGCTACTCTCGGATTGTCGATTGTATTCCAGCGATTGAGTAATCTGATAGAAAAGGGGATCGTGAGGGGAATTGGAGGAAAGGTCATAGGCGGCATTGGAGCCATCGCAGGTGTGATTTCTGGAATCATGAGCATTAAGGAACAGTATCAACTTGGGGATGGATGGGGCATAGGCCTCAGCGTTGCATCTACTGTAGGTAGTACCATTTCTGTTGTCGGGTTCCTCATGTCCGCAGCCGCAGCAAGCAGCGCAACAGGTGTGGGAGCTCCTGTGGGAATCGTGCTAATGGTAATTGGCGTTATTATTTCTCTGGTTGCGGGCATAGTCTCACTTGTTCGAGAATGGAGGAAGGTTAAGAGCGAGGAGGTATTCAAGGCATATCTTGAATTTTTTGGCAAGAGTGCCTCGTTCTGGTTCGCCGCGAGAGAAAGCAGTAAGTTAAAGAAAGCATATGATGATGTCAAGTCGGGCATTGATGACGTGGACTTTTGGTATGCGAGCAAAGGAAGGGCGTCAGAGCTGTTTGACATTGGTTTCTACTTCAAAAAGGATGACGGCTCATTTAATGTTGGAGCGATTGCCAATATAGTCGATGAAGATGAGGACCATGTACTTTACTTGTTGCGGAAGCTGGACAGAATCAAGTAGCTTTGTGTGATTCGCTGGAAAATATTGCCAGAGCAAAGAAAATGAAATGAAACGTTAGGTCCACCAATCGGGTATGATATTGGCCGTTTTTCATGGTCGATGCTAGGAGTCCTTATGGTTGCACTCACATCCTTTCTATTTTGAGATACAAGACATACTTGGCCGAGCCTGCCTCAGGGCCGTCTGTATACTCCAAAGCCAAAACCCCCTTGCCAAAACCCTGATCGGTCGATGCGCATGCTTCTGCTGATATGGAATTAAGCACTATTACCTTGGGATTGAAAACGAAGGCATCATCTGCCATTGCCATTCCGATTGGCCGCGACGTTGGACCATGATCAATTCGTTTCGCTTCAATCCTTTCCACTGGCAGACCGAGAGCGCTGCTCTCCAAGAGAAAGTCCTCCTTTGTTATTCTTGAACCCCTTCCAGATTTGTCTCTGATGTCCTCAAATGCTCGGAAGATGCTGCGAGAGGATTCTCTGATCCGATTGCCGAAATTGTTTTTCCACAAGGAGAAACGTTCATTCTCTTCGTTCCAGCTCCACACAGAGGGGATATAGGCCATTCCAGAATGAGTCGTGAACGCCATTTCATCAAGTAGCATCGGTAACCTGTCTCTCGTGATCTCTGCTTTTCTAATCCATGGTGGAGAATAAGGAACATCGTCACCATTCTTCAAACCCTTTCCTTTCTTGCCTGCGTATACAATCGGCTGGAGAGGGGCACTCTTCTTGTATCTCGGCTCCATCAAGTCACCAATAGATGTAAAGAGGTCACCGTAAACTAGGGTTTGTCGAGTAAAGTGCATGTACTGGGGTTTCCCGGCAGGATCTTCCCAGAGACTTTCCACGTTGACATAGACATTATCTCCCCTGTCGCCAATTCCTGAATAATAATCAGGTATCTGATTGATTACTCGTAAACCCTCGACCGTGACCCTATATTTCCCGTCCTGCACCGCTGTAGTAACAACTTGTGTTCATAAAAGCATGATGGGGACTGGAATTATCATGTATTGAAATTCTTTCGCCGATCATGGCAAAAGTACGTAATTGCGTAGCCATTGATCCGGCAAGCGAAATGACTAGAACTCACGAAAAGCAGTTCTGCAACTTCGTGTGTTCATCGTCTGTAGGATCCCGCATTGGCTAGACTTCTTCCCATGTGGCCGCTTCGAGAAACCAAGCGATTCCATCCATCCCAGCACTATACTCACCCTTGTTGTTCACAAGTGGATCAGAATACTCCCGTTTGCGCAGGACTCCGGTCACCTTGATTTTTTTCTTCATCAACCCTTCATCCCAATGATTCAAATCCTTAATGTATATGCTTGAACCGTCCGATAGGAGAACGCATGGGGCAAGCTTTGCATTTTCTGCTACTCCCACGAGGACAACTTTCTCATTCAAATGAGATGACGGATCGGTGCTGAGCAATAAACTCCCCTTTCCAATATTGAAGCAGAATGGGGTATATAACCTTCCAAATGAGGAATCATGGACATTGCCAGAGTTTTCGAGTATCACCAGAAGCCCCAGGAAAGCTAGGCGGTCCGCGCAGCAGCCGCAACTTGCGCCCTGAGCTGTAACTTTAGCTTGATGACTTCTACTGTCAGTTCCTCCAGGACGCTGGCCGGCAATTCGTCATTGTGGAGCAACTCTTTCTTTCTGTCGATTTTTTCATGCAAGTCGACATTCGCTTCGTGGCCGGGGCAGATCAGGTGAAGCTTTGGCCAGGCCAATAACTATGAAAAGTCGTTTATTAGGTCCCACCTATTCCTATAACCTTCTATCTCATGTTTAACCTTGCTTTGATTCACTTTTAGAACATGGCGATTCTGTTTTTTCCAGACAACGAAGTGGCACTCTTTTGACACGTCCTTTCTCTTTCTAAACACTCGCTTTTTTTGGAAAGTCTTCTTTACCATCGATTGAGGAATAATGAAGGCATTGTCCGCGCGCCCCAACAATAGAACGAAGTGCAACTTGGAATTCGCTAGGAGTTTGAGGTAAGCAGATTCTCCAAGGTTGTAAAATCCTTCTGCATGCGGGTGATTCTGCTGGACTGCACTTCTGACATAAAGGATTGTGCCTGATGGCAGGTGCAGACGTCTCTTGATTAGCTTAGCCGGAACATTAGGATAGAGCTTTCGCAGATGAATTGTAAGATCCTCGCGCCATTTGATCAAGACTCGATATTATTGATGCAGGATAATAAGCACCGAGGTATAATCGGACGAGTACTTTGCACGGCGGGCCATAACTACTATGCATTAGATTTGCTTTTTACTCACCTTCTACTCCAAGCGGCCGCTTCATGGCTAGCCCTTTCGTAGATCCCAGTCCAGAATAATTCAATGACTTGAACTTCGATAGTACGGGCAAGCTAATAAACCGCATATATTTCTCAACCATGATAGTCATTGCCTTCCGGGACCACGATTACATTCTACGGTGGAGTAAACGAAGTGGGAGGCAACAAGATCCTCCTTCGCGACAATGATACAAGCATCTTTCTTGACTTTGGCAAGGGGTTCACCCGGCGTGCAAAATACTTTGAAGAGTTCCTGAACCCGCGGGTTGCAAATGGCATGGTCGACTTTTTAGAGATGGGCATCATCCCTGACGTGGAAGGCATCTATAGAGAAGACCTGCTAGAAATGGCAGGACGAAAGGCACCGTCCTCGCCGGCAGTCGACGGAGTGCTCGTGTCCCATGCCCACGCCGACCACGTTGATTATATTTCGTTTCTACACAAAGACATACCTATCTACATGGGGAGCACTGCCCAGACCCTCCTGCAGGCAATAAAGGCAAGGGCTCCGAGAGACTTTGAGAGAGAGGTTCTGGACTTTATCCACAGGCCGTCAAAAAGGGGCAGTAGAGAAAAGCCATTCGAAAGAAAGGTAGAGACTTTTCGGTCTGGCGACAAATTCAAAATAGGCTCGCTGGAAATCCATCCGATCCACGTCGACCATTCGATCCCCGGGGCTTACGGCTTTATCATCTATACGAGCTCGGGACCTGTCGTCTATACCGGCGACGTCCGGCTCCATGGCACCAGGCCAGAGATGACGCAGGAATTTGTCGAGCAGGCAAAGGCAGCCAAGCCAGTAGCGCTCATATGCGAAGGCACCAGGATAGCTGACGAGCCAACCGAGGAGAGCGAGCCTCTTGTATACAGCAAGGCAAACGCGGTGGTGTCATCGCATCCAAATGCGCTCGTGTTCGCCGACTTTAACTTTAAAGATGTTGACAGGGTCAGGACGTTTTATCGGGTAGCAAAGGAAAACGGGAGAAAGCTGGTGGTAAAGCTGAAGGACTGCTACTACCTTCAGCATCTCTCGCAGGATCCCAAGCTGGGCGTTCCAAATTGCGACAACGAGGACATTGCAATATACAAGGCAAAGCAGATGTCCGGCACGTATTCAAATGGCGACTATTCTGGCGATGATGTGGGCTTTGCTGCGCTCCCTAATGCCAGGACTGCTGGCGAAATAAGCCAGAACCCGGGCAAGTACCTGTGTGCATTTGGCTTTTTTTCATTTACAGCGCTTATTGACATGAAGCCGGCATCTGGTTCGCTATACATCCACTCGGCAAGTGAGCCGTATAATGAAGAGCAGGTGCTGGACGCGCAAAGAGTGAATAACTGGCTTGACAGGTTTGCAATGGAGCGGCACCAGATACACTGCTCAGGGCATGCCAAAGGCAAGGACCTGTTTGAAATCGTCAAGGCAATAGATGCAAAGATGCTGTTTCCGATTCATAGTGAGCATCCAGAGATGTATGTGAGGGTGACAAGGAACATGACTGTGGTGGAGGAAGGAAAGCAGTATTCAGTATGAAATGTTCCAGATAGGTAGGTTTGGTAGGAAGATCCGAGGTCAATCAGGATTTAGTTGCTCTCATATGACTGCCTAATCAGAGACAAGACATCCGCTAGTTCCCGCGAGTCTTCAAGTCTGACATGATAGTCTGCCATGCCCCAGCGACCCTTATGAGATAGGTCCTTTGCCAGCTTCTTGGGATCTTTCAAGGTTCTTTTTTGCATGTTTAGAAAGATGTGAAGCTGATATCGATAGACTGCTATGTCCATAAAGTTAGCTCCACGCACAAAAGCAATGTATTTCACATATGGCTTCACTGTAATATCTGGTCCTAAGGAAAGAACCGCGTCTCTAAGTTTAGTGTAAACCGATTTTCTTTTCTCATCTGCAATATCCAGAAGAATCTCCTCTGTGATGGTCTTGACTTCCTGGGAATGACTAGCCAAGTTAGACTGGGATTGCAGGCTCGATTAATACAATGGCGGGTTGGCACTTTCCGTCTGTGGTGTCAAGATTGTGATACGCGCTCACGACGATCATGGCGTGCTTTGAAGCGTCTTGTCACTATTGCATGATAGATTCGACTAATGCGCCCAATCCCTATGATGCTTGAGTACACAATGTGCCCCCGCTAAAGCCAGCTAGTACAACAGCTATTAGCAGCTAGCGCTAATGCTAACTACAAAAAAAGCCTTTAGCAAGGGAGCTAAGGCGAATCTATCCTAGCAGAAAATGGCTGCCAGAGGCATCCAGTAAATTAGCTTGGCACTCACTTGAAACCTGTCGATCGCGCAACTTTAGACAGCAAACGACATGCATTTCAGTGGGAGCACGAGCGAAAGGGCCTGTGTTGAGCAAATAGCCCCACAAAATTACCAGGTGCACGAACAGGTAATGAGCAAGAATGTACCTACATGTCTAAGAAATTGCCCAAGAAGCATAGAACGTGCTCTTGAGTGCATAGTTGTTGGTAACGACATCGAAGTGCATGAGCACAACGTTCAACAGTTATGCACTGGCACAGTTGACAACTTTTTGGGCGTAGTAGGTCTTGGAATGGCTGCTGCCGGTGCATAGAGATGGTTGGTGCTGCGCTATGAGCATTGCTCAAAATCGCCTTGAATGTGCTCAGTTGACGTGCTTTTCGCCCTACCTGCAAACATTAAGCATGGGTGCATGTGCTTCCGGCGTGTGCTCAAGCCTTCTATCGCGTAGTGTATCAGTTGACTGTCGATTTTCTTATGACCCAGTGATTGATTTTTCGACTGTTAGCTGACTGTTTTCTGACTAACAGCCGGTACACTAACAGCCGGTACACTAACAGCCGGTACACTAACAGCCGGTACACTAACAGCCGGTACACTAACA